>CAYVEU010000005.1:20819-24540 GCA_964450015.1 uncultured Christensenella sp.
GAAGGCGACTAAGCACAGGCTTTACGCAACCGTCAACAGGACAAATAATTTATCTTTAAATGATTATATCCGTCAGCAATGGCGGATATTTTCATTTATAGTTTTCGGTTGCTTTTGCGAAAGGCTGCGACTAGCGTACAACGTACGCCTACGCTTGCCTTTCTCAAAAAATTTCCCATTACTCCACCGTCCTATGGGGGTTCTCATGAAGGCGACTAAGCACAGGCTTTACGCAACCGTCAACAGGACAAATAATTTATCTCTGAATGATAATATCCGTCAGCAATGGCAGATATTTTCATTACCAAGTGTACTTAGGACAGTCGGTTCGTTTTTAGAAAAAATCCCGCATTACGAGCGGTCGGGCGAAGCACCAATATTTTACACGAAAAACTAAAAAAATTCGTGATAAAATTGTGCCGAGGTGAAATTATGAGGAAAATAATCTTTGTTTTGCTATCGGCAGTGTTAAGCGTTGCGCTATTTGCTTGCGCGACCGAGATACCGACGGCGCACGACGAAAGTAATGTGCAAGCGGAAAATTTTGCGGTTGAATCCGAAACGCCGTCGTTTCCCGATATAGGCGGAGGGGAAGAAATCGGAGCGGTAAACGGAGAGGGCGTCGACGAAGGACAGGTTGCGAACGAAGCGACCGGGGCGAAAGCGGTTTACGTGCGCGCCAAAGCTAACGGAATAAACGTAAGAAGCGGCAAAGGTACGGGCTATTCTTCGCTCGGGAGCGTTGACAAAGGCGATATGCTCGCTTACTTAGGCGAGGAAGACGGTTGGTATAAGACCTATTACCGCTCGAAACTTGCCTATATAAGCGCGAAATCCGCATATACGGAGCTCTATACTATGAACGCCGCCGACGAGGAAACGGAAAACGTCATATCCGTAGGTTTGAAACTCTTGGGTACGCCCTACGTCTACGGCGCGGTGAGATACCACAACGGCGCGGGCAAGAAGCTTACCGGATTTACGATAAACGAATTCGACTGTTCTTCGCTTATGCAGTACATGGCATATATGGGCGCGAATAAATTGCTTGATCTTACGACTCGCACGCAGATAAAACAGGGAATAAAAGTCGACAAAAACGAACTTAGGCGCGGCGACTTGATGTTTTTCACAAACGCAAGCCGCAAAAACAAAACGGGGATAGAGCGGGTAGGTCACGTCGCAATGTATTTGGGCGATAACTACATTCTACATACCGCCAGCGACCACGCGGTAATCGAAGAAATCAGCGCGACGCGTTGGAGCTATTTTATTCAGGCAAACCGCATACTGTCAGACCAATCGTAATGCGGGGTTTTATTCGCGGCAGGGAAAACACGACGTCTTTGACGGTAAAAAGCTTCCGCTTTAATTAGGATACTCTAAACTTTAATTGTCGCAATCCATTTATCAACGGAAAATCTACCGTTCGCCGGACTGGTGGACGGTAGACAAGTCGTTATCCGTTCGAGCTCCGGAAAGTTCTTTATAAAAAGCGCGTGCGCTTTTTGCCCGTTGGTAACAATTTTTTTAATGGGCGCGGCGTTCAATACTCTGTAAATATCGGCAGTTTTCGGATTTTTAATATCCGCGTCCATAGAGCCTTTTATATCGCATTCCACTACTATATCCCACAACGCTATTTTATATTTTGTAAGAAAGATCTTCTTTTCTTCGTTCGTTATAGGGACGGCGCAATCGAAAATTTGAGCAAGCGTACGCCAAAATCGGTTTTGCTTATTTCCGTAATAGAAGTCTGTTTCCCGCGATTTTACGCTTGGAAAACTTCCGAGGATGAGAATTTCGCTGTCGTTATCGAAATACGGTTCGAAGCCTATGCAATGCATGTAATTTAACGGTAACTATTCATTAGCGCTTTAAACGCGGGCAGTGAACGACGGATAAGGTCGTTCGAAACGCAATAAGATATACGAACGTATCCTTCCGCGCCGAAATCGTCGCCGGGGACAAGTAGAAGATTGAATTTTTTAGCGCGCTCGGCAAACGCGTTCGCATCCGTTTCCAACGCCTTTACGAACAGGTAAAACGCTCCGTCGGGTTTAACGCAAGAATATCCGTATTCGGTAAGGTCGTTCATAAGCAGGTCGCGGTTTTGCTTGTACGCTTCTACGTCGGATTCCGCTTTAAGACAGCGCGCGACGACCGCTTGCATAAGAGAGGGAGCGCATACGTATCCGAGCGCTCTGCCCGCGCCGCAAACGGCGGCGTACAGGTTTTTATGCTCGGTCGCCTTGTTAGATACCGCGATATAGCCTATTCTTTCGCCCGGAAGCGATAGAGATTTGCTGTAAGAATAGCAAACGACGGTATCGTCATAATAGTTCATTATATACGGCACGGTAACGCCGCCGTACACGATTTCACGATACGGTTCGTCGCTTATAATAAAGATAGGGTGTCCGTACTCTTTGCTTTTGGATTCCAAAATAGTACATATCCCTTTTATTGACTCTTCGGTGTAGACAACGCCCGACGGGTTGTTCGGCGAATTTACGATGACCGCTTTCGTGTTTATATTGATTGCCTTTTCAAATTCTTTCAAATCGGGTTGGAAGGTGATATCTTCCGGTTTTACGACCACGGGCTTGCCGCCTGCCGCCGAAACGAACACCTTATATTCGGGGAAGAAGGGGGCAAAGATAATAAATTCGTCGTTATCCTCGTACAACGCTTTCAGGGTTATAGAAAGCGAAGCCGCCGCCCCGCACGTCATGTAGATATTGTCGGGGGTTAATTCGGTATTAAAGCGTTCGTTGATATAGGCCGAAACGGCTTTCCGCGTGTTCGCGTCGCCTTGCGCGGACGTATAGCCGTGGACGACGGTAGACGGAATGGAATTAATAATATCGGTAATCGCCTCGTTTACGCACTTAGGTGCGGGCACGTTGGGGTTGCCCAAAGAAAAATCGTAGACGTTTTCCGCGCCGATCTCGGCCGAGCGTTGTTTTCCGTACTCAAACAGTTCTCGTATAACCGACCGCTTGCTACCCAGTTCGTACATTGTTTTGTTAAACATAAATAATTAGCTCCCAAACAAAATGTTAATTCAAATTTTATATTAATTCAACGGTAATGTCAATAAAACATATTAAATAGGTTTTCGAAACCCAAAATCCTCTTGGTCCCGAACCGCGTTGCAACATGCTTTGCAATGAAGACGGCTCGTCGCAACTGCTTCCGTCTACGAATGTGCCGAAGCACATTCGTGGGGTACTACATCGTTGCTCCTCTTTCTCAACCGCGACAAGCACGGTCGGGAGCCCTTAATTTTTTGATATGCGGTGTTTTATTTAAAAATCTTTGCATTTTAATGAAGTCGGAGCAAGCCCCTAATGAAGTCGGCGTAAACGCCAAATGAAGCGAAGCGCCTCTTTTATCCTTACCTAGCGATAGCGTCTTCATTAGTGAAACGTCTTCATTCGCGTAGCGTCTTCATGCCGTAGGCGCTTCATTAAAAAAACCGCTCAAAGGCGGTTTTTTATTGGTCGAGGAGACGGGATTTCCTCGCACTCTCGCTACCGCTCGCCGACAGGCCTGGGCGGGCGCAAACGTCCACCGGAAGTTTGCGCATTTCCGCCCGTTCAAATCCCGCCTCAACTTAATGCATAAAAATACCGCGACATGAGAATATGTCGCGGTATTATTTATTGGTCGAGGAGACGGGATTTGAACCCACGGCCTCTTGGTCCCGAACCAAGCG
>CAYVEU010000006.1:0-22661 GCA_964450015.1 uncultured Christensenella sp.
ATTACGCCCTAAGGGGGCAGCGCAAACTACCAGCACGGCTGGTAGTTATGATTTAAAGTTTCGGGCACTTTCCCGAAAGCTTCACAAACAATAAAGGGGTATCTCCGCCGTGCTTGTCGCGGTGGGGAAAGAGGAGCGACGGCGTAGTACTCCGATGACTTTAATTTATTAAAGGCATAGACGGAGCCTGTCGCGACGACAGTACGCCTCTCGCTTGCTTTCGGAAAAAATCCTACACCTCTCCACTGTTCTTCCGAAATGCGTATAGCCGCAGGCTTTACGCGTTGTCGCGAGTGCGCGGCGGAGTGTTTTCCCCAAAAAAAGAAGACCGCGAGTAAATTCCCGCGTGACGATTGGTCCGGCGAAGCAAATTAAAGTTGACAAGATTTGCGATAGAGGATATAATAAGAAAAACGAAATCGGTAAAAGTATGTCGAAAAAAGTTAGAAGCAGTAGTAGAAAATTCAGATTGGCGGTGGCGCTCAACGTGATTATATGTATAATCGCGCTGGTTGTTATTGCGGAATTGGTTTTTAATTTTATGTTCGACGGCATATATATCGTTCAAACGTCGATGGAGCCCACTTTTAAGGGCGCGACTCACGACGATATGTACGGCGGCGATTTCGTGTTTATAGACGTTCATTCCACGCCAGACTACGGCGATATAGTCGTGGTAAAAATAGGCGAAACTATGATAATTAAGCGCCTTATCGCAAAAAGCGGCGACGCCGTAAAGCTCGTTGACGGCAAATTGTACTTAAAACGCGCGGGCGCCGACGAGTTTGAAGCGATAGACGAAAGCTATCTCGACGTCGAAAAGACGCGGGACGCGGCGAAAAACAACTTTCCCGTAGTGGGCGACGCCGTACAAGAGGGCGGGCACGTCGTGTCCGACGGATATATGTTTTTATTGGGAGACAACCGCGACGTGAGTTTGGACAGCAGGGAATTCGGCGACTTCCCCGAGGTCGCTTTGTGCGGAGTCGTGGCGGATTGGTCGATTAAATGCAAGAGTACGGTTACCGCTTTACATAAGTTTTTCACGTTTACCTTGCCCGAGCTGTTTGGGAAAAAAGTGGAAATAAAAGGATTATAAAAGTAGTTTTGACATCATTTGGCGGTATTTTGGGAAAAATTGGGGTAAATCGGATAAAAATAAATTTTTATATTTCTTGACATAATTTTTTGTCAATGTTAAAATGAAAAATGGCTAGCTAACGATGGCTCGATAATAATTTTATATCGGAGAGAAAAAGTGACTATGACTAAACTTAACAAACGCGTTATTTGTATACTTGCCGCCGTATTGATTGCGGTTGCGTTGACGGCTTACGTCGGCATAGGCTTGCGGGAGCCCGCTTATGCAGCCGAACAAGCGGACAACTACTGGGAGGTGGCGCCGACTATCGAACCTTGGTATTACGGAGAATACAATCCCGCAATCAACTACATTGTCGGACAGGCGAAATACGGTCAAGCTATTTACAGGATAACGAGCGACGCCAACGGAAACGCCGTTTACAACAGCAATAAAAACGAGTTGGAAAGCGCTCCGGCCGGATGGTATACTTTGACGGCGAACGTTGAAGGAACCGACGAATACGAAGGCATACCCAACTATCAGACTAAAATCTTTATAGCCGAATCGCGCGCAAGGTGGACGCTCGTCCCGAATATTCAAAGCTGGGTAGAGGGCGACGAACCGCAAGAGCCCGTAGGACAGGTGGAAAACAACGGCGGTTACGACGGGTTGGGCGTATCGTTCGTATACAAGAAAACGAGCGAGCCCGACAGCGCGGCGACGGCGACAAAGCCTACCGTTGCGGGAACGTACGAAATGATAGCTACGGCAAACGCTACGCGTTTAAACGTACTTACGGCGAGAGTCAGTTTCCAAATTTACGCGAGAGAAACGTTGAAGACGAACGAGTGGAAAGTTTTGCCGAGAATAGAAGATTGGGTCGAGGGCGGAACCGCGTCCGTCCCCGTAGCCGAGGCGAAAGCGCAAGAAGGCAATATAGACTTCAAGTATAAAGACGCGGACGGCGAATGGTTGAACGCAAAACCCACGACCGCGGGCGAGTATTATCTCGTGGCTTCGGCTTATGCGCTCGGTTATGCGAAATTGGAAAACGAATATAAATTCAAAATCGAACCCGCAAAAGCGGAAACGCCCGCCGTCGAAGACAACTTCTGGACGGTTGTCCCTAATATTCAAGGCTGGGTAAAAGGCGAGGTTGCGTCCGCGCCCATAGGCAGAGCCAACGCGGGCAGCGTTTCGTTTAAGTATAAAAACGTAGCCGACAACTCGGTATCCGCCGAATTGCCTACCGAAACGGGAGAGTACGTGCTCATAGCAACGGCGGAAGCGGACGGCTACAATACTTTGACGGCGGAAGTTTCTTTCCGTATAACCAATCCAGTAGTACTTGAAGAACACGACAACAGCGCGTGGCTTATCGCACTCGTTATAGTGTGCGTGATCGCCGTTTTACTGTGCGCGGGCTACATCGCGATAGTAATCGTATTGCAAAAGCGCGGCATAAGCCTGTTCGGACGCAAGACGGTTACGACGGTAGTAAACGAGACCGCGCCCGTACGCACCGAGGAGCAAGCCGGCGCTCCCGTTAATCAAGTCGGTAACAACGACTTAAAATAACCTTAAAATCACTCTGAAATTTAAAAAATAAGAACGGAAAATTTGTAAAATATTTACAAGTTTTCCGTTTTTTCGTAAAAATTGCCTTAATTTGCGACATTTGATTTGGTAATTTTATAATATTCGCTTGACAAAATGAAAACGTTATTCTAAAATAACACTGTATATTTATAATCTAAACTTGGGTGTACTATGCCCTTTTACCGAATGAGGGCGGGTACGGAGGTAAAAAAATATGGATAAAGTAATGCGTTATCGTAAGACGATTTTGGTCGGTATTATGCTTGTAATAGCCGTGGTTTGTTTGTGCGCCGCAGCGGGCGTAGGCTACGGCGGTTCGGCTTATGCCGATGACGGCGACGGGCAAGGCTCTTTGATTACGTTGACGTGGAAAAACAACACGACCGAGATAGTCGGCGACGAAATACAGTTGGTTTACAACGGAAACGATTATGCGACTTTGATTAAGGCGTACAACGGTTTGACCAAAATCGACGGCGAGTACGAAATAGTCAAGTCGGTCGACGGAGGAGAGTTTGAAAACGTGACCGAGATCATGAAAGTCGGCAGATATCAAATATCGGCGCCGGTCGACGACGCGTCGTTGTACGAAAATGCGACTTTAACCGTCGAAATCGTCGAGGAGCGCGAGATAGTTTGGAAGAGAAACGGAAAAGAAGTCGGCGACAGCATTAAAGTGCCGAAATTGACGGAAAACGGCGATTATACGTCCGTTATCGTAGCTACGGTCGAGGGTGACGACGAGAATACCGTTGAATTTACCGCGGTTAAGGTGAGCGGCAAGGGCGTTTCCGCTGTCAGAACTCCCGTAGAGACCGTAGAGGAAATCGGAAATTACGAATTTACGGTAGCAAACGCGGAGGTTTATTCCAACGCGACGTTAAAGCTTGAAATAGTAGAACAAATAGCGGTAACGTGGAAATACAACCGTAAGGGTTCCGAGTGGGAAGACGACTGGCTTACGGTAACCTACGCCGCCAACGGCAGCGATTTGTCGGCGTTCCTGTCGGTCGCGCCAACGGCGTCTGCTTCTCAAAGGATTCCGTACCGTATTTGGAAGTTGAGAGAAAACGGCGACGGCGAAGAAGTCCGGGAAGAAGTTGACGAAATGGTAAATGCCGGCAGATATTTGTTGGAAATTGCCACAAACCCCGATATTTACGACCAACCGACGTTACAATTCTACGTCAAACCCCTTGACCTCAATATCGCGTCGTTCAACGAGTTGTTCTGGATAAACGACCACACCGTGGAGCTTGCTTCCGGACAAGTGTACCAATATTCCTACAACGTAAACGGCGGTTTGACGCAATATTATTGGTCGGGAACGAAACTCAGTCAGGCTCCCGAAGCAAACTGGGAAAATTGGAAAGACTTGGCGCCTACTAACGCGAACTATTCCATAATCGGTTACGGTGATTCCAACAGCGGCGTTTATACCATTAAGCTCAACGGCGAGGGCATAAACTATGACGTAGTATACAAAAACAACACGGCGACTGCCCCCGGCAAATATACGGCCGAGGCGACGATCACGCCCAATGGCAACTGTAATTTGATTTACGAAGATACAAACTTCAACCCGAAAGACAGAGGAATGTCCATACTGCCTACGGCAAACGGCGGATTGAAGATAACCAAAGACTGGTACGTGGTCATGTACACGAACACCTTCCTCGCCGAAAAGAGCTTCGAAGATGGCGAGGAAAAAGAGTACAAGATAAACGGCTGGAAAGTCGGCGAGTTTCCCGAGGGCGGAGTCGGGCTTCCGTACTTAAAGCACGGCGACGAATTGACGGTGCAAGACTTGTACGATAGCAAATATAAAGACAAATACAAAGACAAGCAAACGAAAGGCTATGAATTGCAGGTCAAGATACCCTACGGCAGCAGCTATATATGGCATCCCATAGTTACGAGGTCCCCCGGCGGCGAACCCACGTGGTATTTCGAGGCGGCAGAGGTAAGGGACTACGTACAAGACCTTATTACGTTTACTTTGTATAGAAACGGCGAGAAAATCGCGGAAAATATGATACGTGACGAGTGGGGTAAATACATAAATGCGTACACCCCCGTAGGTGAATACAGGGTGGAATTTACCGCAATCGACGTAAAGTATCAGGGACAGCACTGGCACTGGTATACGACAGACGGCGACCCCGGCGACAACTGCTCTTGGTATTACTTCGGAATGAAGGCAAGCTACACGTTTGAAGTAACCGAAGGCACTTTGCAAACGGCAAACGACGCGAGCTTCGATTCCGAGCCGTACGAGTTCAACTTTGCCGACTTCGAAAAGGAAGACGGATACGCCAAATTCTTCGCGTTGGCGGACAACGACTTGAAATTCGCAAATTACATCAAGCAAAATGCGGTGGCGCAAAGCGAAACTTATTGGGCGAACCATACCGAACTTTACGGAGAAGCCCCGACGTATACGTATCATTTCAGACGTATGCAAACCAATATAAACGATTTCTATCCGGTGGATTACGCCGAATGGAGCAAGTATTTTACGGACCTCGGGATATATTACGTCTACTATAAGGCGGACGTCAAAAACTATATATTCACGGAGACCGCATACTTCCGCGTGCTCGTGTACCGTGAAATCGAAGATCCCGCGCTCGAAAACACGCATTATACGTATTCGGGGGATCTCGTTACGGTGGCGTTGGCGCAGGACGCCGACGAGGCGGTGACTTTAACGGCGACTCCGGTCAAGGACGCAGGTTCGTACCAAGCGACCGTCAGTTTGAAGAATACCGATTCCGAATATAAGCAATACCGTTGGGTTACGGGCGGTTATGCGGATAAGACTCTCGATTATACCATTTCCGCAAAGCCGATAGAGCGTACCGTACCGAAAGCGCGCGATTATACCGGCAGCGCGTTTGAGGTAACGATAAACAACGAGATAGACAAGAGCCGTCCCGTCGGCGACAGGCACGTTATTAAGGTGGAATTCGACGAAGATTATAACGACGGATACACGGAAGCGGGCGAACATAACGTTTATTTGACGTTGCTCGATACGCGCAATTATTACTGGGTCGACGAACAGGGACAAAGAATAGAAAACGTCGTTGACGGCAAGATAACCGTTAAATTCATCATAAACAAGGCGGAAAACAGCTTCGTAGGACAACGGCTTTTCAGCAACTTCTCCTGGCACGAGTTCAGCAGGGGCTCGAACAATATTTACGTTACGGCGCAGCACGGCAGCGTAGTATTTTCCGTTTACAGGGACGAAGCGTGCACCAACATAGTAAGGGGCTTGGAGAAATTCGAGCTCACCGGCACCAGCGTAAACGCGTTGGTCGAAGCCGAATTCAATAAGCTTGATTGCGACATATACTATTTACAGGCGAATATAGCGGCAAACGACAACTACAAACCCGTAAAACCCGTAGTTATTCAGTTCGAGGTAGTAAGAGCCGTCAACTCTTGGATAGTCGAACCGAGCATGGACAACTGGGTCGAAGGCGCCGCGATACCCGAAATGAAAGGACAGCCGAAACACGGCACGCCGAAGTTCCAAATTACCGCAAACGGCGTACTTTGGTTCTCGACCGGTGAGGTAGACAACCTTGCCTCGGCACCCGTAGGAACTTACTGGCTCTCTTGTACGGTGGAAGGCACCGACAACTACACCGCGCTCGGCAGCTCTTCGGACGTTAAAGAAATTACGATAATGGCGGCTCCCGCAAGTTACGGCTGGGACGTAAGCCCATCTATAAACAATTGGGTTGTGGGCGAAAAAGCCTCCGAACCCGTCGGAAAGGCGACCGGCGAAGGCACGGAAGTGCGCTACGTTTACATGACGAAAGCCGGCAAAATCCTTAACGCGCAGCCGACGGAAGTGGGCGAATACGTGTTGCGCGCGACTATTTACGCAAACGGCGTAGAAACGGGCATAAGCAAAGACGTTACCTTTACGATATCCCCCAAACCCATACTCACCAACAGCTGGGCTGTCAAACCTTATATAACGAGCTGGGTTGAGGGCGACACGGCGTCCAATCCCATAGGTTCGGCAACCGAGGGCGAGGTCAAATTCTCGTATAAGGACGACCAAGGCAAAGTTTTGGACGGAAAACCGACCACGGCGGGTAAATACGTTCTCGTTGCGACGGTAGAAGTCGAGGGCTACTACGATATGAGCAGCGAATTTGCGTTCATGATAGAAGAAAAAGAGAGTTTGGGCTCGGGCATAATCGCCGCGCTCGTAGTTCTTGCGGTTTTGGTCGCGGGACTTGGCGCACTGGTCGCGGTATTGGTGATTAAAACCCGCAAAAAACACGCGGCGCATCCGGATACGCAGGCTGTCGGTCGTACGGAAACGCACGCAGCGGCAAGCGGCGCACGCGCAACAAACCCCGTAAATGCAAGGCCGCAACAAACGCGTACGGCGCAAAACGACAACGCCGACAACGGCAGAAACGAATAATCGGAAATCAACCTAATAAAAGGTGAAAATAAATAAAAATCAAAAATATTATAAGTTGGAAATAGGAGACACCTATGAAAATGAAGAATATTGTTAATGAGCAAGAAATGAATGTGAACTATAAAGTAAACAGCGAATGTATAAGCGCGACAAGGCGAAAGAGTATAGGTATCCTGCGAATGGTTGCCATTTGCCTGTTGGTTGCGGCGCTTTGCCTGACGACGGCAGTTTTGGGTATAAAAGGTATTACGCTTATCGAAACGGACGAAACGTCGTTTGAAAACGTGGCGTATGCGGCGAGCAATATCGACAACTGGAACACTGCGGCAGTCAAAAACAAGGCGACGTTCACCTTGCAAGAAGACTGGGTGTCCGACGCAAGCGGTAATATGGGTACCGGCGACGGGTTCAAGAGCGGCGCGCTTTACGTCGAAGGAATCACGGTTACCATTGACTTGAACGGCTATAAAATTATCCGCAACGTGCCCGATACGACAACGGAGCGGCCGATTATCAACCTCTACGAAGCCAACCTTACGATAAAAGACAGCCGCGGCGGCGGTTCTATACAAGGCGGATACAGCGGAAGTACGGGTGCTATTATATACAGCCGCGACAGCAGCGTTACGATTACCGGCGGTACGTTCAGCGGCGGACAAACGAAGACAGGCTGCGCGTTTTACATCAGCTACGGCGCGTTGACGATGTCCAACGCCGTATTGCAAAATTGTACGGCTACGGGCTCGGGAGCTCCCGCTCCGATATTTAACCGTTGTTCTACGGTAAAAATTTCCAATTCTACTATACAAAACAATACCGGAACTTGGAATGCGGGTGCGATATATACCCAGGCGGAATCAAGCTCTACGCTTACGAGCGTTACGATGACCGGCAACTACGGTATTATGGCGGGCGCAGTCGTGTGTGTCAGCGACGGCTCAACCACTCTTACCACTTGCACTATAAATAAGAACTACGCTACCGGCAACAACAGCGGCGGCGCGGTATACAAGAGCGGCGATTCGTCCGATTTGGTTGTAAACGGCGGCGAATTCAGCGAAAATAGGGCTACCGGCAGCGGTTGCGGCGGCGCAATAAAACTTTCGAATTCCGGCGTTACGTTTACAAGCGCGAATATTCACGACAACTATGCCATCGGCACCGACGGAATAGGCGGCGTTTATCCCGCCAGAGACTACGGCGTTTCTGTCAGCGGAACGGTTTGCATATGCGATAACTACGGCACTTACAACGGCGTAACTCAAACCGACGTGTTGCTCTATCAGGAACATGGGATATACGTCAAGAGCGCGTTGAACGCGGGTTCCAGAATAGGTTTGTTAAAGCCGTCGGCTTCAAACTGGGAAGACAACGGCGTAGTTTCCTTCAACAAGACCAGTCAGGAGCCATATTTCTATGCAAACGACCCCAACTACAAAATAGCGACGGAAGGGTATAGATATAAACAGCTTACCAACGGAAATTCCACCAACAACAGTTTGGTGCTGTTCTGTTTGGATCCGGCAAAGAACTGGCAAGATTTTATAAAATACGAGGCATACAGAGGGTCTTATTGCTGGTTTAGGTTGTATAAAAACTGGATTGGCGACGCAAGCGGCAAGTTAGGCACGGGCACGGGATTCACGGCGGAAGGCGGAATAACCATGGCGTGCGATTATTATTCCGTGTACTTCGATTTGAACGGCTGGACTCTCGACAGAAATTTATCGCAGACAAATACCACAGGCTTTAACAACGGCACCGTTATCACGGCAAGAGACGTTGCATTGTTTATAGAAGATACCAGTACGAGCGGCGCGGGCGTCATTAGGGGCGGCAACAATAAAGGAAACGGCGGCGGTATCTACATTCGCAGCGGCGAGCTTTATTTGCACGGCGGAAAAATAACCGGAAACAAAGCGACGCTCGGCGGCGGCGTCTACCTCGATCTCGACGGCAATTGCTTCTATATGAGCGGAAAGCCCGTCGTAAACGGCAACTATAAACTTGACGGAGTTTCCAACTCCAATATCTTCATCGGAAAAGATATGACGGCGAGCGACGAGCAAAAGGTATTTATAGAGAAAGCCAAGCTCACCGCGACCGAAAAATCGGGTATTTCCAGAACGAACCTCGGTTTGTTCACCGCCTACTTCAAAACCTACAACGCGAACGACCCGACGAATTATTTCTTCTCGGATAATCCCGACTGGGATATAGTAAACGTTTCGGGAGAAGGTTCGTTCAGGTCCACCAACAACTCGGACAACTGGCAGACGGCGGTAATCGAAAGCATAAATACCGGCGAGCAAAGAACCGTTGAGCTGTCCAAAGACTGGGTAGCGGACGCAAACGGCTCTTTCGGAACGGGAACCGGATTTTCGTTTACGTCGGGCAGCCAAACGTATTCGGGAATGATAGTATTGCCCAATAACGCTAACATAGTGCTTGACTTGAAAGGGCATAAAATTGACAGAAATCTTTCGTCCAAAGCGGCGATAAACAACGGCTACGTAATTTACGTAACAGGCGGGCAATTAACAATTAAGGATTCCACAAAGTCGGGTCTGGGTATCATAACGGGCGGAAACAGTTTAGACGCGACCGGCGGAATTTACGTCAGAAGCGCAGACGCGTTTATCATGAACGACGTTATCGTAAGCGGAAACAACTATGCGGGCACCGGAAACGGCGCGGGAGGAATGTACTTTTACGAGCAAGGGTTTAATATTACGGATTGCATAATAAAGGACAACACGGCGACTTCCGCATACGGCACGGGCGGTATTTACGCCATAGACAGTGCGGGAACGTGGACGAATATTACCATAACCGGCAACTCCAACCCCAACGGCGGCGAAAAAGCGTTCGGCGGCGTACGGTGGGTATCGGGCTCGCACTTAATGTTGTCTGGGACCGTTAAAATCGAAAACAATTTCAGCGGCGGCGTCGGCAGCGACTTCTACGGCAGGGAGCAAATCAACACCGAAGAGTTTTACGGCGGCGGCGTGAATATCAAAAATATTACGGCAGATTCGCACATCGGATTTTGCGGCACGGTAGACAACTACAAACATGATAGCGACGGCACGGGCAATATCGGCGTAGCGTTGGGATTTACCGGAACGACGGTTCCGTCCACGCTGTTTGTTTCCGATCCTGAAAATTACCGTCTCGTGGTTCGCAAATCCGTAAACAGAGACGAATACTCGCAGCAAATAGGTTTCCAGTGCATAAACAACTCGATAAACTGGGTGAATATGTACAACCGCGATTGTGGAATGTTCGTATTGTACAAGGACTGGGAAGCAGACGCGAGCGGAAAGTTCGGTACCGGCAAAGGGTTTACTTCGAACGGCGCTATCAACGTCGGTTTCGGGTATTCGATAACGATAAACCTCAACGGATACAAGATAGACCGTAAGTTGGCTTCGCCTATTGCGGACGGTTACGTCATAGCATTGAACAACAGCAGCGACAGCGTCACTATCATCGACTCGTCCGCCGCCCAAACGGGCAAAATAATTGGCGGTAACAACACCGGCAACGGCGGCGGTATCTATCAAAACAGAGCCGTCCTTATCCTGCACGGCGGAAAGATAACGGGTAATAAAGCGGCGCTCGGCGGCGGCGTATACTACCAGCAGGGGGGCGACAACGTAATTTATTTCGGCCAAAACGCCGTAGTCGCGGGCAACACCAATACCGCCGGCGCTCCGTCCAACATCTTTATACAAGGCGAGGGCGTAGAGCGGTTGATATATATCGACTCGAAAATCACGGCACCCGAAAAGACGGGCGTCGATAAAGTTTCGGCAGACGTATTTACGTCCGGATTTACCAGATACATGGGAGCGACGGCAAACCCCGTCGACTACTTTACGGCGGACGATGAAGAAAAGTACGTCGCAAAGACGGATAACGGCACCGGAACCGAAGTTCAGTTCGGGTCGTTGAACAACGCGGAGAACTGGAGATCCGCAGTTTACACGAGTTTGGACAACGGCACGTCTCAGACGGTCATATTGAGAAAGAACTGGACTGCGAAAAACGGCATTTTCGGCACGGGTTTAAGCAACGAAGCGAAGGCGTATTCGAACGGCGCGCTTTACGTGCCGCCGGAAGCGACGATAGTTCTCGATTTGAACGGATTTACCCTCGACCGCGGGCTTACCGCGGCAAGAGCGGACGGTTTCGTTATTTACGTCAGGGGTAATTTGACCATAACCAACGGCGCGGACACGCAGGCGGTCATTACCGGCGGTTACAACAGCTCGTCGGCAAGCGGCGCGGCTATACATACGAAAGGTACGGACTATAATTTCAAAATGACCGGTGGTAACGCGGGTATTTTGATTACCGGCAATATCTCTACGGGAGAGAACGGAGCGGGCGGCATTTACGTTGAAATGCCGACCACTTTGACCAACGTCACCATAGACGACAACACCGCTACGGCGGCAACGGGCGCGGGCGGTATCAGAAAGCCGAAAGGCGGCGAAGCGTATTTGGTCTTAAACAGCTGTACCATAACCAACAACCACGGCAAGGCTAATGAAAAAGGAAACGGCGCCGGAGGGCTTTGGCACGACTATGGAACGACGCAAATTTCCGGTTTGATGACGATAAGCAACAATACCTTGGACAACGGCACGCAAAGCGACTTCTATTTCGGCGAAAGCGACTACGGATATATAGACGTTAAAACGCTTGATCCTAATTCCCGTATAGGACTGAGGTTAGAGTATTATACGGAAGATACGATTAGCGACGACGTCCGCAATACGAATATGTATCAAGTAAGCTACAATTTCATCAAGAATAATGCCGGAAAGCTTGCTTCTACTATTTTCTACTCTTCGGATACAAGACACAGAGTCGAAGATCACTATCAGGGACAAGAGGTATTTTTGCGTTGTATCGACAACGAGATCAACTGGAATCATATAATATCCTATTCCTGCGGGCAGTATACGTCGAGATACACTTACACTTTCGTTTTGTACGAAGACTGGATAGGCGACGAAAACGGCAGTTTGGGAACGGGAATGGGCTTTGACAACGGCGCGTTGTTCATGAACTGCGGCAGGGTTTATGCGTCTCACATTATCATCGATTTAAACGGACACACGATTGACAGAAATCTCAAAACCGCGGTAGACAACGGTTACGTTCTCAGGGCAAAAGACGGCACGCTCGTTATAAAGGACTCTTCCGGGGAGCAAACGGGCGTTATCACAGGCGGATATAACACGGGCAACGGCGGCGGAATTTATATAGGCAGAGAAAGCATGGAGTCTTTCCACCTCGCCGGCGGTAAAATTACGGGCAACAAAGCTGCGCAGGGAGCGGGAGTTTATTATCAGAACGTTGATTGCGGTTTCGCTATGAGCGGCAACGTCGTAGTCAGCGGCAACGAGAATTTAAGCGGCGCACCGTCCAATATATATCTCGCCACCGGCGATAACTATATAGGCATCGAAAGGGGCGGAATAACGGCGGACGAAAAGAGCGGCGTAGAAAGACCCGTTATAGGCGAATTTACTTACTCTTTCGTCGCGAACATGCCCGGAAAAGAACCTGCGGATTATTTCTTTGCGGATTCCGACGAGCAGTACGTCTACAAACATGCGTCTTCGGGCGAGGCTGCGTTTAAGTCGACGAACAACGCCGTCAACTGGACGGACGCGGTGACGGAAAGCGCCGAATATGGTAGGCAGGTTACGTTTACGCTCAGCAAAGACTGGACGCCTGCGGAGGGTTCGACCGTGTTCGGCACGACGAGAGGATACCTAAACGGCGCGCTGAACGTTTCCTCGGATGTGAACATTATCCTTGACCTCAACGGATTTATCATAAACAGGAATTTAAAGAGTGCGATAAGCGGCGGATACGTCATAATAGTAAATGGCGGCGGCAGACTAGAAATAATCGACAGTTCGGCAAGCTCGACCAGCTTCGGCACGGGCACGATAATGGGCGGATTCAATTCGGACAACCGTTCGGGAAGCGGCATAGTAGTTAGCGGAGCGACCTTAATAATAAACGACGCAACCATAACGGGCAATAAATATTCGGGCGACAACGGCGCGGCAGGTTTGTATTGCTACGACTCCAACGTTACGGTCAACAGGACGATATTTACCGATAACTCGGCAACGGGTTCGGGAAGCGCGGGCGCGGCATACGCGCAGGAATCGGGCTTAAACTTAGTGGACGCGACTATTTCCAACAACAGGGCTACCAACGAGGCGTATGCGGGCGGACTTGTTTCGCATTATAGCTCTCCGCTTTTGGACGGCGTTGCAATTACCAACAATTCCAATTCGACGGCAAATCTCGGCGGCGGCGTGTACATCAAGCTCGATTCTTCTTTGGTGTTCAAAAACGAGGTATTGATTCACGACAACGAGGCGGCGGGCGTAGGCAGCGACGTTTACATAGCCGACGTTCCCAACGTGTGGTTGTCTATCGACACGAAGTCCACTCTTGCGGCTACTTCGAGAATAGGACTTGCCGGCGACGTAAACAATACGATAGGGGATACGGACGATCAAGGTGTAATAGTAACCAGCAACTTCAAAAAATTCAGTAACGCACCGGCTTCGGAAGTGTTGTTTGCTTCCGACAGCGCAAATTATCAAGTGACGGACTGGACAAACGGCGAGGCATTGTTTACCTGCATAAACAACGAGAAAAACTGGTCTTATATAGCCGAGCGCGTCGGCGACAATCGCGACTTTAAGTTTAGATTATACAAAGACTGGACTGCTCAAACGAGCGGGAATAGCACCTCTTTCGGTACGGGTAACGGTTTCACAGCCGAAGGCGCGTTGAGCATAGGCGGTATATATCGCACATTGATTATCGACCTATACGGGCACACTCTTAACAGGAATTTGAAAAACCCCGTTTCCGACGGCTACGTCTTAAATATAAACGGCAACGTGGAAATTATCGACAGTGTGGGAGGAGGTTTGATTACCGGCGGGTATAACACCACCGACGGCGGCGGACTCGTACACAAGGGCGACTGGTTGGGTATAAGCGGCGGCACCATAAGCGGCAACACGTCCAACGGCAACGGCGGCGGCGTATATTCCACCGCAGAGGGATTTGACTTTACAGGCGGCGAAATAAGCAATAACACCGCGGTAAACGGCGGCGGCGTGTATCATAGAGGCAGTTGGGCAACTTACAGCGGCGGCGTTATAAACGACAACACGGCGACGGCCAGAGGCGGCGGTATTTATTTGGCGTCGAACGACGGAACCAGTCTCGAAGGGACCACGTTGGAAGGTAACAGTGCGCAGGAAGGCGGCGGTATTTATATCCCCGTAGGCAAATATTTCCAAATGGGCAAAGGTTCCTACGTTCTCAACAACTACTCTTCCTTGCCGAGCGAGGACATGGACGGCGACGGACCGGTACCCTCGAATATCCATCTTGCGGACGGCAATTATCTTATTACGATAGCTTATGTGATAACCGCGGAGAAGAAGACCGGCGTTACGAGGGGGCAAAACGGCGAATTCACTACGGGTTTTGCAGGTCTTCACAAAAATGCAGCCGCGGAAGATTATTTCGTAGCCGACCTTGATATATCGTACGTATTGACTTCGTCTAACAAAGAAGGTTACTTGCGTACTACGGACAACGGCGCAAATTGGAAAGACGCTATACATGCAAGTCTTAACAACGAAACGGAGGAAACGGTTACCGTTTGCAGAAAATGGACGGCGAAAGACGGTTCTTTCGGCGAGGACGAAAAGGCGTATTTCAACGGTGCGTTGTACGTTCCGAGAAACGCGTACATTATTTTGGACCTTGCGGGATATACTATCAGCCGCAATTTGACGGCGGCGGTCGATTACGGTTTCGTCTTTATCGTCGAGGGTGAACTCACCATTATCGACAGCGTAGGCGGCGGCGTGATTACCGGCGGTTACAACAAGTCAAACACGAACAGCTATTACGACGCGGGCGGCATTGCGGTGAGCGGCATATTGAGATTTAACGGCGGTTCGTTGCAAGACAATATCGCAACGGGCGCAAACAGCGTAGGCGGCATCTATTCCGCAAGCGACGAATTTTATATGTATGCCGATAAAACCAGCGCGTCGGTAGTCGACAATATCGGAGGTAAAGTCGGCGGCGTTTATATCGAGAAATACGGCTTCGGAATAAAGGGCGAGGTTCACGTCGAGGGCAACACGCTTACCGATACGACTACGAGCAACGTATATTTTGCGCGCAAAGAGGAGTGTATCAGCGTAGACGGAGTTATTGCCGGATCTCACATAGGCATGACGAGAACTCACAATATCGACAATTACGATAAAGAGTACAGCAGGCTGACCTACGGTTACGGCAGCAAAAACAATAACTATTCTCCTGCTGAATACTTCTTCTCGGATTCTCCCGATTATATCGTTCCGACGAAGTCGTATAACTTTTATTACAATCAGTATACCCGTTATAACGAGGCTATATTCTATTGCGTCAACAACGCCAAGAACTGGGCAAACCTCATAGCCGACGAAGCAACTTATTTTGTATTATATTCCGACTGGACGGCGGTTTACAGCAGTCAGTACGGGACTACTCTCGACAATTCCGGCTTTACCGAACCCGCAGGGTTCTATAAGGGCGCGTTGCAAGTCCCCAACGGCAGGTCGGTAACTATTATTCTCAACGGACACAATATCGACAGGGCGTTGACGAGCGCGACTCCCGACGGTTTGGTCATCCGTCTTGACGGAGAAAGTTCGCTTACTATAAAGAACGAATTCGATTCGTCGGATTCGAAATATAACGAACTCGGCGGAGAGTTGGACGATTTCTCGCGTGAAGGCATCGGCATGATAACCGGCGGCTATAACAGCACGGGCGTCGGCGGCATATTGGTATCCCAAGTTGCGCAACTGTACATGTACTGCGGCAAACTCACGGAAAATACCGGTACGGTAAGCGGAGGCGTATACGTTACGGCTTCGACCGACAACGGCTTCCACCTCGGCGGGAATCCGATTATCGAGAGCAACTGGAATATCACCGATCTGCCCAGCAATATAACGCTCGGCGGCGCGACGACGAAGATTTATATCGACAAAGCGATGACGTCGAACGCTTGCGTTTTCGGCGTTACCAGAATGTCGAACGGCGACGTTACCGAGAATTGGGTTAAGTACAACAGAGGCGTATCGCCCTTAGATTATTTCGAGTCCGAGCACTCCGAATTCTTTGCGATAGAGGGGCAGACGGGCGAACTTGCGTTTTTGAGTACCAGAAACGACATCAACTGGCAAAGCGCGGTCGAAGCAAGCTTGGAGACCGGCAAATGGCAAACGGTAGTTCTTGCCAAGGACTGGTACGCGGTTGACGAGACGTTCGGCACCGGCACGGGATATTTCTCGGGTATGTTGCACGTTCCCGAGGGCGCGTCGATTATCCTTGATATGAACGGCAAAACCGTCAGCAGAGACGTATCGATTGCCAAAATACTCGGCGGCGTGTTCCTGATTAACGGATATTTGAGGGTAATCGACAGTACGGGAGAAGGCGGCGTAATCACCGGCGGTTACAATATCGGCGGTTCGTCGTACCGCGCAGGCGCGGTGGAAATCCGCGAGGGCGGTTCGTTCGAGATTAGCGACAACTGTACTATTACACAAAATCGTGATATGACGACTGCCGATAACGGCGTCGGCGCAGGCGCGGTATTCGTCAACGACGGCGGCAATTTCGTTATGTACAATGCGTCGGTCATCGCAAACTTCACCCAGCAAATGGGCGCGGTAGTTTTGAGAGAGGGAGCGACTATGACGGTCGGCGGACAAGTTATCGTCGACGGCAACTACTACGGGGATCCTTCTAACAAAGAATTCCGCGATATAACCTATATGGGTTGGACCACTCAGATAGGCTTTAAAGCGGCGTTGACCGAAGGGTCGCGTATATGCGTATACAGGGAGATAAACAACTTCGAGCCCGAAGGCAACTGGATAACGTACAGGTATTCGCGGAGCAATTCCGTACCCGCCGATACGTACTTCTTTGCTTCCGACGCGCCGAAGCACGGCATAGTCGATACCAAGGGCGAGGCTACTCTGTTCTGTTTCGACAACGAAATCAACTGGCGTTACGCGCAAAGATACGACGGCATTACGTTTAAACTGTATACCGACTGGATTGCCGACGAAAACGGCAGGTTCGGTACGGGGGACGGCTTTGACGCTAACGGCGGTTTGGTGAGAAGAAGCGGCTACGATATAATATTGGACCTCAACGGTCACGTTATCAACCGTAATCTTTCGCAACCGATGCTAGACGGCTACGTTTTATACGCAAGCAGATGCTATTTCCACCTTACCGATACGTCGGATTCCAAACAGGGTACGATAACCGGCGGCTATTCCATTTCGGCGCCCGTCAAGGTACAGGCGGCAGGCTTGCATTTGGAGCGTTGCGACGTCTTCTTGGAAAGCGGTATAGTAACAGGCAATCAGGGCGGTCCCGGCGTGTATTCGGACGGCGATACGTATATTAGCGGCAATCCCAGAATTTACGACAACAACATACACGACGACGGCGGCAAGGGCGAAATTCAAGAAAATCTTTACTTGCCCAATACCTGGCAAGTCCTCTACGTCTACGGCGCTTTGGAAGGCGCATGGATAGGCGTCACGCGTGCGGCAAACGGTAAGATAACCGAGGGCTTCGGTTATTACAACGGCAAGAAGAACTCCGCAAAAGACGTTGCCGACGTATTCTTTGCCGACCACTCCACCTTGTTCGAGGTTCAGGATTACGGTGTTTACGGCAAGGACGGTTACGAAGCTATGTTCCTGAGCTACGACAACGAGCTCAACTGGACGTACGTCATCAACCAAGGCTACGAATACGGCGGAAAGCAATACTTTACGCTGTGCAGCGACTGGGAAGCCAAGGACGGTATTTTCGGTACGGACAGAATCGCTTATTACGGCGGAGCTTTGCGCGTTCCCGACGGGGTAGACGTAGTCGTAAACCTCAACGGACACACGATAAACCGTAATTGCGGAAGCAATCCTTTGGGCTCCGTATTCTACGTTGACGGGTATCTCGAAATCCACGACGGCGAAGCGGGCGGCGGTATAATTACCGGCGGATATTTGCAGCAAGGCAATGGCATGGCAAACAACTATGCTTCCGCGATAAATATAAGATGGGGCCGCGTCGTAATGTACGGCGGAACCATTACGGGCAACAAGTCCGCTTACGTCAAAAACGCTATCGGCGGCGCGGCGGTATTTGTCGGCTCGGACGGAACGTTCGTAATGAACGGCGGCGAAATCAGCGGAAATCAGGGCTATCCCGTAGGCGGTATATACGTCAATCCCGAAGGTTGGCTGCACGTTGCGGGCAACGTAAAAGTTATTGACAACGCTCTCGTATCGTCGGAAACCGGCATGGTTAGCGCAAACGACGCGGACGTTTATCTTGCGGACAGCGAAGAGGGACATATATATATAGACGAGGCGTTGGACAGCGAAACGCGAATCGGCGTTTATGCGGACTATAACAAAATCCCCGGCAGAGGACAGGTCTTGACTTCCGGTTTCAGCAAGTACACGCACGGAACCGCTGCCGCGTCCTTATTCTCGGCTCGTGCGGCGGCGACGCCGTCGGTACCGTACTTCGTTTCCAACGACGAAGATCAATATTTGGTCGCCGAAACCAAGGGCAACAACGTAGAAGTCCTGTTAGTTTGCAAAAACAACAAAGTCAACTGGGAGCACGTAATAAGAGAGAGCATGGATAACGGCTCGCAGGAAACGTTTACTCTTTACAGCGACTGGGACGCCGAAGCCAATTCGACGTATAAGAAAGCATTCGGCGACGGCGTAAAGGGCTATTTGTACGGCGGACTTTACGTTCCCTACGACGCGAATATAATCATCGACCTCAACGGTTTCTCGATAAACAGAGGCTTGACGTCTTCTATGGCGCACGACAAGGGCTTCGTTTTGTATATCGACGGCGTAGTCAAGATAATAGACTCGACTGCGTACGTTGACGAAGCCGGCGACATCATACAAGGTTCGATAACCGGCGGATACGTTACCTCGACCAGTAGCTTTGCCGCAGGCATACACGTTGCGGGCGAGGGACGCCTCACCATAGAAGGCGGCGCGATAACCGGCAACAGAGACAGAGCCAGAGCGGACGGCGCGGGTATTTACTTGACGTACGAAGCCTACCTCGGTTTGGGCGGTACTGCGCAAGTTTACAACAATACGCAGGGCGGTAGCAACCCGTCGAATATCTATATTGCGGCTTACGAAGACGAGCATTATTACAGGCGCATCGATATAGTTTCCCCAATGACTTTCGCAAAGTCGGACGGAAGCACCAACGACCCTGCCAAAATCGGCGTCCACAGAACGGGCATCGGCGAGATTACGTACAACTGGGGCAAGTGGAATTCCGAGTCTGAGTTGAAGCCTATCGACCATTTCAGCGCGGACCATGCTAAGTATGATATAGAATCGCGCGGTATAGGCGATAAGCAAGAAGCCGTCATACTCGGCAGCGACAACTTCAACAACTGGGTCTATGCGGTCCAAACGAGCCTTGCGGACAAGTCTGTCGAGCCGTTTAGGCTTAAAAAGAACTGGACGGCAAGCACGTCCACCGAAGATCCCGACTACTACGCAAGATCCTTCGGCGATATCGGCAACTGCTTCTATTCCGGCGCGTTGTACGTACCCAAGGGCGCAAGTATTATAATGGACCTTGAAGGTTTGACTATCACCCGTAGCGGTTACAGTAATACCAACAAGTACAAAGAGTATCCCGAGTCCAATATGGTAATCCGCGTAGACGGATGTTTGCAAATAGTCGGCGATGGCACCATTTCGGGCGGCAGCTACGGCGTATACGTAGGTGACAACGGCGTTTTGGCTATCGGCGCGTTGACGGAAGACACCATGTCTAAGATGTACGTAAACGGCAACGCTTACGGCGACCACTATATCTGTCTTGACGAAGAAAAAGGCGGCGCGACCATAGCCAGCAGAGCAAGAGAAGACGTCTATAACAACGCGGGCACGTTCTTGATGACGGACGGTTACGTTCACACGGCGTACATGGGCACGGTAACCAAGAAGAGCAACAGAGTGACCACGTACAACTATTCGGACGTTTATCTCGGCGGCAGCGCAAGGATAAATAAGTTGGAGCTTACCTATGATTTCAGCATCATAGAAGTTATCAAGCCGTTCGTATCAGGCGCGGCAGATATAGGCGTAAAGAGGGACTGCCTCGGACAGCTGACCAAAGGATGGCAAGATAATCAAGATGAGGGAGCCGACGGCAGAGAGGTATTCAAAACCGTAGAAAATGACGGCGAATACGCTATATGGATGTTGACGTATGACGGCAAAGAAGAAGTCGCTATCGGAAGCTACAACAACGAATTCAACTGGCAATACGCCGTATCCAGAAGTTTGGCTACGGGCGGCACGCAACAGGAATTCACGTTGTACGGGTGCTGGGACGCGGAAACCGACCCGACGTATACCACTGCGTTCGGAACGACTTCGGCATTCTTAAACGGCGCATTGTACGTTCCCGCAGGCGCAAACATCCTGTTCAACATGAACGGTCATTACATCAACCGTAATTTATCGTCGGCGGTTGCATACGGATACGTACTTTACGTCGAAGGAAATTTGACGATAACCAACACGCAAAAGGACCCGTCGGGCTATCCGCGTGACTGCGCGTTCGGACAAGGTACGATAAAGGGCGGATACAACAGCAGCGCAAGCAGCGCGGGCGGTATCCATATACAAGGCGGAATCGTGACGATAAACGGCGATATTCTCATTACGAATAACCGCAACACGGCAAGCACGGCGAGTGCGGGCGCGGTCTATGACGGCGGTGTGTTCTATATGAACGCGGGCACGATAACCGGCAACATAGGCAACTCTGCAAGCGGCGTTTATATCGCAAACGGTGCGCAAATGACGATGAGCGGCGCGACGGATAAGACGCAAATATACGGCGACAACTGCAACGCGGTGGCAGGAGCCGTTTACGCCGAGGGCATCTTCTACATAAACGGCGGTTCTATCCACGATAACGTAGGAACTACGGCGGGCGCGGTCTACGTCGGCAACAACGGAAGCGTGTCGATGTCTGGCGGAAGTATTTACGACAACGTCGGCGGCACGGCGGGTGCAGTCTACGTCAGCAACGCGGTCAATGCCTCGTTCGGAATGAGAGGAAGCGCAAGCGTTACCGGTAACAGGGGCGCAAATGCGGGCGCAATATACGTTGCGGGTACGTTCTCGATAATGGAAAACGCCTCGATTACTAACAACGAAGCCACGGGCAGTTCTTCAACCGAGGGCGCCGGCGCGGTGTTCGTTGCAAGCTCGGGAAATATGGTAGCTACGGGCGGCAGAATTACCGAAAACAAAGGTATAAACGGCGTTCGTATAGCTTCTTCGGGCAGCCTGACTTTGGGCGGCACGGCGTTCATTTACGGAAATATCGCAAAGAATCAATATAATGCGGGCAACGAAGCGGTTGCCGACGCTTGCGTGGACGGATATATCGACGTTTACTTCCTGTCCGAAACGAGAAAGTTCAATACTTCCAAATTCTCGTCGGGCGCTAAAATAGGTATTTACCGCTTGAACACGGGCGTTGTATCCAACAACTACGGAAGATACAATACTACGCATCCGGAGCAGTATTTCGTTTCCAACAGAAGCGTATACGCGATTGCGAGAACTGCGCCCGAGAGCGGATATGCCGAAATTATAATCGGGACGCCGATAGACGCACCCAAAGCGGCGGATATAGCTCCCGTTTACAGCGGACAATGGCTCACGGCCGTCACCGGCTACGATGACGATACGATGACCGTTACGTCCTTGCCTGCAAATACCAGAGCGGAGACAGTCGGCGCGGACGGAAAATTAACCGTCGAAGCCGTCAATGCGGGTACTTACACCGTTGCGTTCAAGCCCGGCGATAAGTATTGCTGGAAGACGGGCGAAACGTCGGCGATACGCATAACCTTTACGATAACGCCGGCTACGGTAGTCATCGACTGGACGTTGGAAAAACACAACGGCGAAGACTGCGTATACGACGGAGTTACGCAGCACAAGCCGATAGCTACGGTCAGAGAGAGCTTGCTGTTTACCAACGCTTTGACGCAAACCAAGGACGTATGTACGGTTATCGTCGGCGGCGGACAGATTAACGCCGGTACTTATCAGGCAAACGTAAGCTCTCTATCCAACCCCAACTACAAGGCGGCGGACGGCGAAAGCAAAGAATTTACGGTCGAAAGAGCGCAATTGCCCGACTTTAAGATAACCACGGAAGAAGCGCCGTATATGAACCCGACTTTGATAGAAGTCAGCGGAAACCTCGAAAACGGCAAGCTTACCTATTCGATATCGACCGACACCGCGGTGACTGCGAGCAAAGCGACTAACAACGCAAACGGCTACTTGACGT
>CAYVEU010000007.1:0-21666 GCA_964450015.1 uncultured Christensenella sp.
ATAGTTGTTACAGGAATAGTCGGAATAATTTTGCCTGCGGCTTTACCGCTTCTCGGAATGCTTATGCTAGGTAACTTGATGCGCGAAAGCGGCGTTGTTCCGCGTTTATCGAATACGGCGCAGAACGAGCTTATCAATATAATTACCATTTTCCTTGGCGTAGTCGTCGGAACGAAAGCGTTTGCGCCCGTATTCTTGAGTGTGTCTACTTTGGGAATTATCGTTCTCGGCGTAGTTGCGTTCAGCTTCGGAACGGCGGGCGGCGTATTGCTCGGAAAACTTATGTGCAAGCTTTCGAAAGGCAAAATCAATCCGCTTATCGGTGCGGCAGGCGTCAGCGCAGTGCCGATGGCTGCGAGAGTTGCTCAGGACGTCGGACGGAAAGAGGATCCAAACAACTATTTGCTCATGCACGCTATGGGACCGAACGTAGCGGGCGTTATCGGTAGCGCGGTTGCGGCAGGCGTGTTGCTTGCGATGTTCGGTTAATTACGATTAATTAGGAGGCTTTAAGGCTATGACGAATAATAAATTACTTATAACGGAAACTATATTGAGAGACGCCCACCAGTCGCAGGCGGCTACCAGAATGAAAACCGAGGAGATGTTGCCCGTTTTGGATAAAATGGACAAGGTTGGGTATTTTTCGGTTGAATGTTGGGGCGGCGCGACGTACGATTCGTGCTTGCGCTTTTTGCACGAAGACCCGTGGGACAGACTTCGCGCGTTAAAAGAGGCGATGCCAAATACCAAGCTTCAAATGCTCCTTCGCGGACAGAATTTGTTGGGATACAAGCACTATGCCGACGACGTTGTTGATATGTTCGTTAAAAAATCCATTGAAAACGGAATAGACATTTTGCGTATTTTCGACGCGCTCAACGATATAAGAAATTTGGAACAGGCCATAAAAAGCACGAAAAAATACAACGGAATAGTGGAAGCCGCATTGAGTTATACGACGAGCCCCGTTCACAATATAGATTATTTCGTGGATTTGGCTAAAAAGCTGGAAGCTATGGGCGCTGATATACTTTGTATTAAGGATATGGCTAATTTGCTTTTACCTTACGACGCGTTTAATTTGGTAAAAGCAATCAAGTCTTCGGTAAAAATCCCCGTGCATTTGCACACTCACAACACGTCCGGTACGGGCGATATGACTTACATGAAAGCTATTGAAGCGGGAGTGGATATTATCGACACGGCTTTAAGTCCTTTGGCAAACGGTACAAGCCAGCCTGCGACAGAACCCATCGTCGCTACGCTAAAAGGTACGGAAAGAGATACGGGACTCGATTTGGAACTGCTCAACGAAATAGCAAAGCATTTCAAGGGCGTTGCCGAGCGTTTGACCAAAGACGGATTTTTAAATCCCAAAGTTTTGAAAGTTGACGTCAATGCTCTTATTTATCAAGTGCCGGGCGGTATGCTTTCCAACCTTATAAATCAGCTTAAAGAGCAAGGGGCAAGCGACAAATATTTGGAAGTTTTGGAAGAAGTTCCGAGAGTCAGAAAGGATTTGGGATATCCGCCGCTCGTTACGCCTACCAGCCAAATAGTAGGTACGCAAGCCGTTTTGAACGTCGTTACCGGTGAGCGCTATAAAATGGTTACAAAAGAGACGAAAGGCGTGTTGAAAGGCGAATACGGTCAATTGCCCGCCGAACCCGACGCGGAAGTCGTTAAAAAGTGTATCGGCGACGAAGAGAGAATTACCTGCCGTCCCGCCGATCTTTTGCAGCCCGAGTACGAGAAGTACAAAAAAGAGATGGAGCGTTATTATACGAAAGAAGAAGACGTTCTCAGCTACTGCATGTTCCCGCAAGTATCGGAAAAATTCTTTAAATGGAGAGAAGAACGCCATAAGCGCAAGTTCAAAGTAACGGTAAACGGCGCTACGTACGAGGTTGAGGTTGACGACGCTGACTTTGTAAAGCCTGAAAAAACCGAAACGGCCGTTCCCGTTAAAACCGTCGCGGCGGAAGCCGAGAAAACCGCAGCTCCCGCTCCGACAGTCGTTGCAGGAAGCGGCGAAAAGGTGACTGCTCCTATGCCCGGTACGGTCTTGAAAATCAAAGCCGCAAACGGTACAACCGTCAAAAAGGGCGATCCGATAGTAGTTCTTGAAGCTATGAAAATGGAAAACGAAATAGCCGCGGTAAAGGACGGCGTCGTAACCGTTGCGGTAACCGAGGGCAGTAAAGTCAATTCGGGTGACGTCTTGGCTTATATATCTTAATGAAAGTATACGTTATCGGGGCGGGACCCGCAGGAATGATTGCGGCAATAACCGCCTCAAAACGTGGTAAAGACGTCGTTTTGCTTGATAAAAACGAAAAGACGGGTAAAAAATTATATATTACCGGAAAAGGGAGGTGCAATTTTACTAATTGCTCCTCTTTTGATAATTTTATATCGAATATTGCGTCAAATCCCAAGTTCGTCTATTCCGCATTGAGAAAATTCGGCAACGGCGAAGCAATGCACTTTATAGAGGATGGCGGAGTCAAACTAAAAATAGAAAGAGGCAATCGAGTATTTCCCGAAAGCGATAAATCGAGCGATATTATAAAGGCGTTCAATCGACTTTTAAAAGACGCCGGCGTAGACGTAAGGCTAAACGAAACCGTCACCGAAATAATTTACGATAACGGTTTTGTCACGAAAATAAAGACGACTAAATGCACCTACCGCGACGTCGAATCGGTAATTATTGCTACGGGTGGAGTAAGTTATCCCGCGACGGGAAGTACCGGCGACGGTTATACTTTTGCGCAAAACTTAGGGCATACTATAATAGAACCGGTCGGAGCTTTGACGGGCTTGTTAATTGACTATTTTGCGTGTAAAAGCGGCATTTTACCGATAAATAAACCGTTTTCGCTCGCGGGAATTTCTTTGAAAAACGTCAATGCGACGATAATAGATAACAAAAATAAAGTTTTGTTTTCAGAGTTCGGAGAAATGATTTTTACCGATAATGGAGTTAGCGGTCCTATAATTTTGACGTTAAGCAGTCGCATAAATAGAATGGATTTTGACAAAATTACGCTAAGTTTGGATTTGAAGCCGGCATTGAGCATCGAAGAACTAGACGCGAGGCTGCTACGCGATTTTGAGAAAAATAAAAATAAATCGTTAAAAAACTCACTTAGCGCATTGCTCATAAATGGACTTATCCAGTCGGTTTTGACCGTGAGTGGAATAAATGGAGATAAGAAAGTCAATTCTTTAACGAAAGAGGAAAGGCAGCGCCTAGGAGATGCTATCAAAAATATCCGCTTTAAGATTCGCGGCTTGGAATCGATAGACAGAGCGGTCGTAACAGCGGGCGGCGTTTGCGTTAAGGAAATAGAGCCGAATACTATGCGCAGTAAACTGGTAAATAACGTATATTTTGCGGGAGAAGTTATAGATATTGACGCATTTACGGGTGGATACAATATCCAACTTGCGCTCTCAACTGGGTATTGTGCTGGTATGCATGCTTAAATAAAATAAATTTTAAAAGGAGAATAACATGAATATAACGATTGACGGGCCGGGTGGAAGCGGAAAGAGTACCGTGGCAAAATTGATTGCCGCAAAATTGAAAATAGCATATCTCGATACGGGAGCTATGTATAGGGCTATGGGATATTTAGCATTGCAAAACGGCGTAAGCGTAGACGACGAAAAAGCCGTAATAGATTTACTGAAAGATCTCGACATGAAATTATGGACGGAAAACGGAGTTCAGCATGTATCGGTAAACGGACAAAACGTAACGCCGTTTATTCGAGACCACGAAATATCTATGGCTGCTTCTACCATATCCAAAATTCCTGCCGTTAGGATAAAAATGGTGGAATTGCAAAGAAAAATTGCAGCTGAAACGGATTGCATCATGGACGGGCGCGATTGCGGGAGCTTCGTTATCCCCGACGCGGATTATAAGTTTTACATGACTGCATCTTCGGATATTCGTGCGGAAAGACGAAGAAAAGAATTGGAACAAAAGGGACAAATCATTCCGTTCGAAGTGATAAAACAAGATATAGAAGCCCGTGATAAACAAGATATGACGAGAAAATTTGCTCCGTTGGTAGTGCCCGAGGGCGCAATACTTGTAGACAGCTCGGATATGACTGTCGACGAAGTCGTCAACGTTATTTTTGGGTACGTATGTCGGTAATTCTCGGTCCTTGCGGCTTTTGCGCAGGGGTGGACAATGCGATTAAACTGGCGCTGGACGCGGCAAAAAAATACGGCAAAGCATATACGCTTCATTCGCTTATCCACAACAAGTTCGTTGCCGAAGAATTGGAGCGAAAAAACGTTATTTTGCTGCAAAAGGACTCGCTTTTGCCCGACGGCGCAACGGTTATTATCAGCGCGCACGGATGTTCGAACGAAGAAAATGCGAAGTTGAAAAACGCAGGGTACAACGTTATCGACGCAACATGTCCGTTTGTAAAAAATATACACGCTAAAATTTCCGAATACGCCGCAAACGGTTGGAATACGGTTATCGTAGGAGACAAAAACCATATCGAAGTAGTCGGGTCTTTGGGATGCGGCCTGAACGCGCAAGCGGTTGAGTCGGCGGACGATATCGACTTTTCCGTCGGAGATAAGTTTTTTGTAAGCGTTCAAACTACGTATTCTAGAAAAAAATATATCGAAATTAAAAAAAATATTGAAAATAAAGCGGTAAGTTTATTAAAAACAGTTGAGTTTTTCGACAGTATTTGTTATACTACAATCGCTAGACAATTAAAAGCGGAAAAAATTGCTTCCGAATGTGATTTCGTTATCGTCGTCGGAGATAAAAACAGCTCTAATTGTCAAAAGCTCTACGAGACGGCAAAAGATATTTGTTCGGATGTAGAATTTATAGAGAATGTAAGCGACGTAAAGTCGTTGCATAGAAAAAATATTGCAAAGTCGGGTATCCTATCCGGCGCGTCGACTCCGAAAGAGTTGACTATGGAGGTTTTTAACATAATGAGTGACAAAATTGTAATCAACGAAGTTGATGAAGCCAACAAAGAGGCTGTCGTAGCGACAGAGGTAAAGGAAGAGAAGAAGCCTACGGGTGAAATTACCAGTATGGCGGAAGCGATGAAATTGGAAAGCGCTTCTAAGGTAAAGAGCTACCGCGAAGGTATGCGTTTAAAAGCGCGCGTCGTAAAAGCCGACGTTACCGGTATTACTGTTACCATAGACGGCGGCGGGAAAAACGATTGCGGTTTTATAGCGAGAGAAGAAGCGGAATTGGACGGTTCGTACGATATGGCAAACTACAAGACCGATGATGTTATCGAAGCTATCGTTATTCCTAAGGAAAAGAGCGGCGATAAGTCCATTAACCTCAGCAAAAAAGCTTACGATCAATTGAAGCTCGATGACGAAAAAGTAAAAAGCATACTTGCCGGAGAAGAATTCACGTTGGCGTGTACTCAGGAAATAAAGGGCGGTTTGCTCGGCAAAATCGGTACTTATACGATTTTCGTTCCCGCGTCTCAAATAAGAATAGGTTACGTTAAAACTTTGGCGGATTACGTCAACAAGACTTTGAGATTGAAGGCGTTGCCCCCCAAAGAAGAATACGACGAAGAAGGCAACATAAAAAAGCCTCGCAATCCGAAGCGCATAGTTGCAAGCCAAAAAGTTATTTTAGAAGCGGAAAAGGCGGCAAAAGAAGAAGAGTTTTGGTCCAAAGTTTACGAGGGTGCAATCGTAAACGGCAAGGTCAAGAGATTTGCAAGCTTCGGTGCTTTCGTAAGCTTGAAATTTATGGACGCTCTCGTACATAATTCCGATTTGTCTTGGTCGAGAAAGCAAATTAACGACCCCAGCGAAGTTTTGGAACTTAACAAGAGCTACGATTTCATCGTACTTTCTACTGATAGAGAAAAGGGAAGAATTTCGTTAGGATACAAGCAACTTCAAAAGCGTCCTATCGAAATAGCGCAAGAGAAATATCCCGAGGGCACGGTGTTGACCGGTAAGGTTGCTCGTATAGTAAAATTCGGCGCGTTCGTAGAACTCGAACCCGGAATAGACGGTTTGGTTCACATCAGCCAAATAAGCCGCAATCGTATCGAAACTGTCAACGAAGTATTGAAAGAGGGCGACGAAGTTCAAGTTAAGGTATTACCCTATGAAGGCGATAGAATTAATTTGAGCATAAAAGAACTGCTTCCTGTTGCTCCTGTGGAAGAAACGGATGAAGAATATGCCTCCAAGCCTTCTCGCACCGCTTCGTTCAACGCTAGACTCGATAAGCAAGAAAAAGGCGACAGGAAGGAAAAGAAGCCTAGACGCGCAAAGGAAGAAGGCGACGGTGAACCGAGAGAATACGTCACCGGCAGTTCGGGAGTTACCATCGGCGACTTGTTGAAAATCGATTTTACCGACAAAGACTAGTCCTTATCCATACAATTTTTTCGAGCCACCTATTAAAATCGGGTGGCTCTCTTATATTAAAGAATATACGGAGGAAGCTATGCACGAAATATACACCAATCCTTTAACGACAAGATATGCAAGCAAAGAAATGATAGCCAACTTTTCCGAGCAAAAAAGAATCGGCTTATTTAGAAGATTATGGCTTGCATTAGCGCAGTCGGAAAAAGAACCCGGACTCAATATTTCCGATGAGCAAATAAAAGAAATGAAGGAGCATTTGGACGATATAAATTTCGACGTAGCCGCGGCACGAGAAAAAGAAGTTCGCCATGACGTTATGGCACACGTCTACGCATTCGGCGAGCAGTGCCCGACTGCAAAACCTATTATTCATTTGGGTGCAACCAGTTGTTTTGTAACCGATAACGCCGACGTTATCATTTATCGCGACGCATTGCAAATTATAGAAATAAAGCTTGTAAGCGTAATGAAAAAGCTTTCCGAGTTTGCAATGAAATATCGCAAACTGCCCACGCTTGGATTTACGCATTTACAACCCGCACAGCTTGTTACAGTCGGGAAAAGAGCAGCGTTGTGGCTGCAAGATTTGATGATGGACTATGAAAATCTAATATTTTTGAAAGATAACTTAAAATTGCGTGGCGTTAAAGGCACCACGGGCACACAAGCCAGTTTTATGGAACTTTTCAACGATGACGGCAATAAAGTTAAGCAACTGGAAAAACTGGTTATCGAAAAAATGGGTTTTACCAAAGCGTTCGCCGTTTCGGGGCAAACGTACACACGCAAAATGGATTATAACATTACGTCCGTTTTAAGCATGATTGCGCAAAGCGGATATAAATTCAGCAACGATATTCGCATTTTACAAAATATGAAAGAGATAGAGGAACCGTTTGAAAAATCTCAAATTGGATCTTCTGCAATGGCTTATAAGCGCAACCCGATGAGAAGCGAACGTTTGGGCTCGCTTGCAAGATACGTCATTAGCTTACCCGTCAACTGTGCGGTAACTTCGTCAACGCAATGGATGGAAAGAACCTTGGACGATTCGGCAAACCGCAGGATAGTTATGGCGCAAGCCTTTATGGGCGTAGACGCTATTTTGGAACTGTATTTAAACATAGTAGACGGACTTGTTGTTTACGAAAAGGTAATCAAAAAGCATATAAAAGCCGAGCTACCATTTATGGCTACGGAAAATATTATTATGGACTGCGTAAAAGCGGGAGGCAATAGACAGGAATTGCACGAAGCTATTCGCGTTCATTCCATGGAAGCAGGCAAGCAAGTAAAGCTGTACGGCAAACAAAACGATCTTATTGCGAGAATAAAATCGGATAAAACTTTTACGGCAGTACACGATACTTTGGATCAAATAGTAAAACCCGAAAATTTTATCGGCAGAGCACCTCAGCAGGTTGCGGAATTGGTTTCGTCTTTAAAACCGTTGTTTAAAAAATATGACGGTAAGCTGACCGATAATAACTGCGTTAGAGTGTAACGGATACAAAAAAATACGCTTCTTACGAAACGTATGTTTGGCAGGGGAGACGCGAATCGAACACGTACCAGAGGTTTTGGAGACCACAGTTCTACCACTAAACTACTCCCCTAGGTCGGAACCTTATTTATTATAGAATAAAATATAATTTTAGTCAAGAATAAAAGGAGAACTTATGAAATATAAATTGTGTATTGTGGGATTTGGCGTTATGGGGCAAGCCATTACGCAAAGAATAATCGAAGGCGGCAAGCTTTTGCCTCAGGAAATTTGCGTTTTCGATAGCATAGCCGAAAAAATTTCGGCGTTTCCGCATGCTGTTGTCAGAAAAAGCTCGGCGCGTGAAGCGATAGCCGAAGCCGATACGGTTTTGATAGCCGTTAAACCGCAGCATTTTTCCGAATTGGCAAGTCAAGCCGATTTCAGTAGCGTCAATACGATAATTTCCATAATGGCAGGCGTTAAAATTGCGGCAATAAGACAAAAGACACAGTCAGTTAACGGAATTGTAAGAGTAATGCCGAATACGCCGTGCGCACTGGGCAAAGGGGTTTGCGGCGTTACTTTTGATAACGTGGAAAGCTCGGCACGGGCGTTTATTTGGGATTTGTTGTCGGCTTGCGGCGGCGTTGTAGAGTTAGAGGAAAAATATTTCGACGCAGTAACGAGCGTCAGCGGCAGCGGTCCTGCATACGTATATATGTTTGCGGAAGGAATGATAAACGGCGGTATGAATGGCGGACTTACTTACGAGCAAAGTAAGGCGCTTGCGCTCGATACCATTATAGGTGCGGCGGAACTCGCCAAAAGGTCAGACGAGCCGTTATCGGTATTGGTTGACCGAGTTTGCAGTAAGGGAGGAACGACTATCGAAGCGGTTGAGTCGTATAGAGAAAATAATTTGGTCGGAATTGTTTCGGACGGAGTGGACGCTTGTCGGAAAAAATCCGCAATTTTAAGTGAGAGAGCTTAATGAAACACGTTGACATATACACTGACGGCGCTTGCAGCAACAATCCCGGCAAAGGCGGGTGGGCGGCAATATTGATTTATAACGGTCACGAAAAAATAATTTCGGGCGGTTATCCGCAAACTACTAATAACCGAATGGAGTTGTTTGCGATAATCAACGCTCTTTTGCAATTAAAAGAAAAATGCGACGTGACAGTTTATAGCGACAGCGCGTATTCGCTGGATCCGTTTTTTAAAGGGTGGATAAACGAGTGGCAAGCCAACAATTGGAAAACTGCGGCAAAAACTCCCGTTAAAAACGTTGATTTGTGGAAAGCATTACTTTTGGAAGTTAAAAAACATAACGTAAGTTTTGTAAAGGTCAAAGGGCATAGCGACAACGAATATAATAACCGTTGTGACGAACTTGCTCGCAATGAAATAAAGCTAATGGGAGATACGGATGACTAAAACGCAGAAATTGCATTTGATTTTAGCGGCTGTTTGCCTGATAGTATCCATTGTTGCTGTAATTTTGGTCTTTAACGTTTTCTCTAAAATAATAAAAATTGTAATTTGCTGCGTTTTGCCCGTGTTGGCGGCGCTTTGGGCAATAGGCATATTTACTAAAAAAACCAAGATTGTGAAATTGACTTTAATTGCAAATCTCGTCGGTTTACTGGTGCTCGTAATCGCGGCAGTTGTAATAAAAAGCGGCATTTTAGATCGCATAAGCAGTGCGGAAGATTTGGTTGAGATAATAAACGGATTCGGCGTGGCAGGTAAGGCGATATTCGTCCTTATCGAGTTTTTGCAAGTTACGTTCGTACCGATTCCCAGTACGATAATAACGGCGGCAGGCGCAATGCTGTATCCCGCATGGGAAGCGATCTTGCTTTGTTGTTTGGGGCTTTGGATCGGCTCGCTATTCGCATTCTTTTTAGGGCGCACGTTCGGCGTTAAACTTGTTAAATGGGTTATCGGCGAAGAAATGCTTTTAAAATATAACCGTTTGCTTAAAGGCAAGGATAGGGCGATGTTGATTTATATGTTTATATTGCCCGCATTTCCCGACGATATGCTTTGCCTTATGGCGGGGCTGACAACGATGAGTTATCCCGGATTTATCTTAATTCAATTAATATCCAGACCGTTAAACGTTGCAGGGACGGTTCTTTTGGTGGGAAATATCACGTCTATTCCTTTTTCCGGCTGGGGTATTGCGGTATGGATAGCTATCGGAATAGTTTTTGTCGCGCTGTTTATCGTGACGTGGAAATATGCCGATAAACTCGAACAACTAATGATGAAGTTGGTTTCTAAGCTAACCGGTAGACCGTATATACGCGATATTTATGCTATTTATAAGATAAAAAATTCGGAAATCGCAGTCAAGGAAGTTAAATCGGCAGAAGAGATATATCGCGAAACCAACGAAAAACTTAACGAAATAATCGAGGCAAGAAAAGCCAAAGAGGCGGAAGAATTAAAAAATGCCAACGAATCATCCGACGATATTTTATCAAAAGACGACAAATCAATTACTTTTTAACTAATAATAAAGAATATAAAAGGGCAGTTATAAACCGCCCTTATCGTTGAAAATTTATTTCGTATTAAGATGGTAATTTTTTGTTTTATATAGTACGGTAAATACCGCGCCGAAGAATGGAATAACCAAAGCGACTATGCAGGGGGCATAGGTAGCGTAAGAATTTAAACTTAAATCGTTGGGAATAAGCAAATTGGCCACTATGCTTATAACAAACACCGTAAAATAGACAATGCCGACTATTGACAGTATTATTTTGATATTTATATTGTCCTTTTTCTTTTTTAATGGATTATTAAAGAAGATGAGTAGGCCGGTTATAGGCGCAATCAATCCTAATCCGCCGATTATGAAAAATGCGTTTAGCGATACTTGAAATTGTTTACATAAATAAACGATTAATAGCATAGCTACTAAAAACAAATAGCTGAGTATCGTAGCGTCGCGTAAAAGCTTATTTACCAAAACGTATTTCAATAGCCCTTTGTGAGCAGTTGCCGCTTCATACGGTTTGAGTTTAATGCCTTCGGCGTTTAATTTTATTCGCAAATCATTTATATGCGAACAATTCAGCTCATCTACGGCAGGGGCCGGACGCGGACTTTCGGAAGTCCTACGTTCACTTTGCCTTGAATATAAATTACCGTAAAAATCTCTGTAATTTTCCCTAGGTTCAATAGGCGTATCATCCACAACATCGGCACTAACTGTTGCTGCCGTCTCTTGTTGCGGTTCAGAAGTTTCCGTTTCGGGAGTTCTTCTCGTCAAACTTTGCCACAATTGCTCTAATTCCTCGTTGGAAAAACGCGGAGCGCTTGTAGAAACAGCGACGTCGTCTTCTTGCATTGCAGTTTCGGCGGAAACTTCGCTTGTCGTTTGTTCTTGACGCGGTTCAACGATAGGTTCTATCGGTTGTTGTTCGGAAATAACCGGTTCTTGTGCCGGTTGCGGTACGACAGTAGGTTCTACGTGAACATGTTCTTGCGTAGGCGCTTGTTCGACAACGGGTTCTATCGGCGTTTGTGGTGTTTCGACGTTGTCGTAAGTTTGTTGTTGCACAATTGTTTCTTCGATGACGACTTGCGCGGCTACCGTTTCGGTAGAGGTCGGTTGAACTGTCACAGCCGTCGGCGCTGTTTCTGTAACGACGGAAGGTTGTAAATTTACGGTCGACTCGACGGTTGTTTCGGCTGCATCTTCAGCGTCCGCGGTTTCGGCCTTGGGTGAACGCCTTGTCATGGGGCGCAAATCGGAAGGACGAAACGGGGGAGTGTCGGATTGCAAATCGAATTCTCTATTTGAGACCAAATTGTCAAGCAATGTTCTCGTATAAGCCCATTCGTTTTCTTGGTCGGCGAGTAGCTTTTTACCGTTCTCGGTGAGGGCGTAATAACGACGTTGCGCACCGTTAGTTTCCGCGCCGCCTTCATACGAATATACATATCCTTGCTTTTCGAGCCTTTTTAATACGCTGTAAATAGACGACTGTTTCATTTCGTAGTGTCCGGAAGTGCGGGTATAAATATAGTTTAGAATATCGTAGCCGTAACCGTGATTTTCGCTTAATGCTTTTAAAACGAATATATCGACGCGACCGCGAAGCATATCTGTATTGGGTGTTTCCATTTTTAAAACTCCTGAATTTACTTGTCCCTATAATTATATAATAAAATCGAACGTCAGGTCAACCGCAAATTATGTCGAAAAGTAGAATTATATTTTGAAAATTAATTTTATTTGATAATTTCAGCATATATTTTTGCAAAAAATCGCGTTATCAAATTATTACGACGGAGAATCGGAATCGGATGAATTTTTTTTGAATTTTACCTTGCCCGCAGCTTCTTTTTTTATGTCTTCGCCCAAAGCGGCATAATGCTTTTTCGTAGTGTTAATATCTTTGTGTCCGAGAACTTCGGCGACGACGTAAATATCTTTGGTTTCTCTATAAAGTGCAGTTCCGTAAGTACTGCGCAATTTATGAGGGGTGATTTTTTTTAAGGGGGTGACTTCCGCCGCATATTTTTTAACCAAAAGTTCAACAGCCCTTACGGATATTCGCTGATTGCGCAATGATAAAAACAATGCTTCCGGATCGGCTGCACCGTGTTTTTGCAGTTGTTTTGCTCTAAATTCCAAATATTCCATAAGTACGTCAGCGATCTCTTGGGGGAAATAGAGTATAGCGCGCTTTTCGCCTTTGCGTGTAACGGTAAACGAATGATTTGCGAAATCTATATCTTTTACGTTAAGACCGACACATTCGCTGACACGAATACCTGTGCCTAGTAGTAAGGTTATAATTGCATTATCGCGGATTTTCGTATTGTTGTTGTTATAACTGTTTTGTCTGTCGGACGAAAAAGTATCCGAACAAACCAAAGTATCCAAAACCTCAGAAGCTTCCGTATCTTCTAAGCGTATTATTTCTTTTTCTCTTATTTTAGGTACGTCGACTTTTAAGGTAATATTTTCGCTCAAAAGGTCAGATTTATATAAATAAGCGAAGAGGGCGCGAACGGCGCTTAATTTTCTTGCTTTCGCGCTGTCCTTATTTTTTAAATAAGTTTTTTTACGCTCCGAGTAATAACTGTCGATATAATCCAAATATCTCTCTATATCTTGTTTTCTTACTTGTTCCATTTGGTCAAGTGATATCTCGGCAATCGCCGTGCCGAAAAATATCGAACCTTTGCTCGTCATATATTCGAAAAAAAGCTTCAAATCCGTTGCATAATTATAACGAGTGAGGGCAGTGGTTCTCATCCCGATGCCAACGAAAAAGTCACGGCAAAAAGAGGGCAATGCCGGCAATAACTCTTCACGCAATTTCTTCAAATATTTTAAGTCACGTTCATCGGTGTACGCCATAAATAAATTTTATCATAATTTTATGATAATAGTCTACTGTTATTTTAATTTTACCGATAATAAGTTTGAAACAAGTTATATTGATAGAAGGTATTAATAGCGAAAGCGAAGCAAAATGTTTTAAATGCGATTAGGAGTTTGTAAAAGAGGTAACATTAAGGAAAAAGCAGTAAGTGTGCGGGAAAAATCGTGCTTTCGAAAAGAGAAAAAACGGGAAGCGGGCGTAAAATTTTATAAATTAATTGCGCATATATCATTTCGCAAAATACAGATTTTGCGAAATGATAATCCTAGGGGAGTAATAGAGTATTACAAATTAAGTTAAAATTTGAAATTTTGCGCAAATAATTTTTCATATGTCAAAATTCCGATTGCAATACTTTTATTAATGCGAGCTTGCAATGCTCATACGATAAGCCGCCTTGCAAATAAACCGTATACGGTTCGCGCACAGCTCCGTCTGCCGATAATTCCAAAGACGCACCCTGTATAAAAGTGCCTGCCGCCATTATAACTTGATCGTTATATCCCGGCATTCCCCACGGTTCCGGTGAAACATTGCTTTCTACCGGCGAAATGCTTTGTATCGTTTTGCAAAAATTTATAAGCCGTTCTGCGCTTTTTAATTTGATCGAATTGATTATGTCGTAAGGTCTTTGTCCGGCTTTCGGCATAGTTTCGCAACCGACTTCAGCCATTGCGTAGCTAGTCAAAACGTTTCCCATCAGCGCGTTTTTCACTATTGACGGCGCTAAAAACAGCCCTTGATAAAAAAGCCTATACCCGCCTACGTATGATCCGACTTCAAGTCCTAATGACGGCGCTGTCAGTCTATAAGATACTTGCTCGATCAAGTCTTTTCTACCGGCGATATAGCCGCCCGTGGGAGCGATGCCGCCGCCTGCATTTTTAATTAAAGAACCGGCTATAAGGTCGCATCCGACTTGTGTCGGTTCTTTGCTTTCGACAAATTCTCCATAGCAGTTATCAACAAATATTACAGCTTTGGGGGTAATTTTTCTTATAAATGAAGCGATTTTTTCAATTTTTTGAATTGAAAGCGCTTCACGCCAAAGATATCCCTTAGAACGCTGTATAAAAATAAGTTTGGGGTTATGCTTAGCCAAAGCGTCTTCAATCGCCACATAGTCGAAATCTCCGTCGGGAGTCAACTCTATCATTGTAAAGTTTACTCCGAATTCCTTTAACGAACCGTTATTTTTGCCGCTGATAACCTCGTCAAGCGTATCGTACGGTTTACCTGCAATACTTAAAATGGTATCGCCGGGGCGCAAAACTCCAAACAGCGCCAAAGTTAACGCGTGTGTACCGTTGACTATAAGCGGTGAAACGATTGCGTCTTCGGCGCCGAAAATATCGGCAAACAATCTATTGAGCGTATCGCGGCCGTTATCGTCGTAACCGTAACCGGTTGTCGGATAAAAATGATAACCGCTGATGCGATTTTGAGCGAAAGCGTTAAGCACTTTTCCTTGGTTGGTTAGAGCATTTTCCGCGATTTCTTCAAACAACCGTTTTGCGGAATTTTCGCAATTTTTTAATAATAATTTTATCTTATAGTCTTCCATTTTAAGTTACCTTTTATTATAATTTAGATGTATATTCATAATAATCATGTTTTATTTGCAGAATTATATCGCTAATATTACTATTTTTTAACCACTTACAAGTTTCAATGCGTTTAATCCAAGTTATTTGCCTTTTTGCATAATTTCTACTATGTTGTTTTATTAAATTTTTCAGTTCTTCACGACCGATTCGATTTTCGTAAAATGTCTGAAATTCTCTATATCCGATTGCTTGCATGCTTTGCATTTCAAAATTCAAATCGTATTTTTCTATCAAAGTTTTTACTTCGTTCTCTAAGCCTAAATCGAACATCTTATCAACCCTATCGTCTATATTATGATATAACATTTCCCTTTCGACGTCCACGGCATACGCAAGGTGCGGATTTGTATTTTTTTTGTCGTCCTTAGCTAGAATTGACTTACCGTCGCTAATAATGGCCTCTAATGCCCTTATAACGCGCTTGTGATTGTTTTTGTGTATATTTGCGGCAAGCGGATCTAATGAAAGTAGTTTTTCGTACATATAGTCAATACCCTTTTCCGCAAGCTCTTGATTTAGATTTTTCCGCAACATTTCGTCGTACGATGACAAATTATAGTCGTATATCAGCGAATTTATATATAAACCTGTTCCACCGCATATTATCGGCACTTTTTTACCGGAGCAAATATCTTCTATATGTTTTTTAGCTTGAAACGTGTAATCAGCCAAACTGAATTTTTCCCACGGCTCGACCACATCAATCATATAGTGCGGCACGTTTTGCATTTCGGGTTCAGTGATTTTGGCGGTTCCTATATCCATTTTGCGGTAAATTTGCATACTGTCCGCACTTACGATTTCTCCGTCAAGTTCGCGCGCCAGCCGCACCGCAATTGCACTTTTACCACTCGCGGTTGCTCCGCCTATTACGATAAACATTAAACTTTTCTCCCAAACCGTCTTTCTAATTCGTAACGCGACATTTTAATCATAGTCGGTCTTCCGTGTGGGCATTGCAAAGGAACTCCCTCGGAAAAGAAATAATCAAGGACGTAATCGACCTGCTCGTCTGTCAGCTTGTCTCCGCCTTTAATGGCACGTTTGCAAGCTATTTTTGCTATTTTATCTTTGATTATTGCCGAAGACGTCAACTTTTCGGCGGATTTATTAAACTGTAACAGTTCGCAAAGAAAGCCGTTTATATCCAATCCGGTCAAAAGTGCAGGCAAAGAAAGAACGTACACTCCGTCATCTTGTATTTCAAGCTTAAATCCAAGTTTGTCCAAGTCGTTTTTAATTGCAATAAAATAAGCTAAATCGTCGCTATCCGCAGAAAAATAATAAGGAATAAGCATATCTTGTACGGACAAAGAACTTTCGAACTGCTTTAATAATTTGTCGAATAATAGGCGTTCGTGAGCTGCGTGCTGGTCTATTAAAATCAAATCTTCGCCTAGTTCTATCAGCAAATATGTATCGAACAATTGTCCTATGCGACGGTAGGACGGGGCAAGATTGACTTGTAGCGCATCGTCGGCACTGCCTTCGTACGCGATGTCGTTTAAAATCATCGTTTGTTCGTATTTGCGGCCGTCGTTTACTCTAATAAACTCGAATTGACTTCTTTCGGACTCGATGTCGACTATTTTTGTCTTATAAACGTTTGAGCTATCGGCGGCGGAAATAACGCTCTCATCATTGGCAGGAGCACTAACTTGAAACGTTTCGTCTACAAAGGAAGGAACATTTTCGGGGATTTCTATCTCTATTTTACGCATTGAGATATCTTCTCTTGCGTTTATATTGCCGCCGATTGCGGAAGCGTGTACTTGCTCGAAAAGTTGTTTTTGCATATTTTCCGCAAAGCTTTCCACAGTGGCTTTTACGGCGTGATATACGAGACCGTTGACGACTCTACCTTCCGCAAAACGAATTTCACGCTTATTAGGGTGTACATTGACGTCAATCATATCAAACGGCGCTACAATGTCGATAATCACGGACGGAAACGTTCGTTTCATTAAAAACTCGCCGTAAGCGTTTTGAACGACTGCTGAGAGTGTGTCGTCCTCTATTATTCTACCGTTTACTATAAAAACTTGTCTGTTACGGTTATTCTTTATCGCCAAACTTGCGGGACGCGCTGTAAAGCCGTTGATTTTGTAGCCACGGTCGGAAATTTCCTCGATTTTTAACATTACTTCCGCAGTTTCCGCGCCGTAGACCGCATACATAGCGTCTTCCAATCCCGAACCTTCGGTTTTGTATATAATTTTTCCGTCAGCCGAATAAGAAAAAGTTACGTCGGGATTTGAAAAAATAAGTTCTCTCATTAGTACCGTAACTTTATTTTCTTCGCCCTTTGCATTCTTTAAAAATTTGTAACGTGCGGGTGTGTTAAAAAACAGCGATTTTACGGAAATTTGCGTGCCGATATTCAAACCGCACATTCCGCTATCTATAATTTCTCCGCCCTTTACTTGTATAAAATGCGCACATTCGTTTTCAAAATAGCGACTTTTGATTGTTGTGTCGCTTACTGCGGCAATGCTTGCCAAAGCTTCGCCGCGAAAACCGAGAGTTCCTACGGTGTCTAAGTCCGAAGCTTCGAAAATTTTACTCGTCGCGTGAGGAAGTACAGATAACGGCAAATCGTCAGCTTCCATTCCGCAGCCGTTATCGATTACCGTTATAGATTTTATGCCGCCGTTTTCAATATTTACCGTTATCGAATCAGCCCCTGCGTCAATACTGTTTTCCACAAGTTCCTTAACTATCGACGCCGGATTTTCTACGACTTCGCCTGCCGATATTAGATTATAAACGCACTTATCAAGAATGTTAATTTTAGCCATTATTTTTCCATTATCTTCTTTAAATCACTTAAAATAGTCAATGCTTCAATTGGCGTGCACCTATTTACGTCGGTAGCAGCCAAAATCTTTTTCAGTTCGGTAAACCGTTCGTCCTCGGGGAACATCGAGAACTGCTCTCCCGTTACGATGACGTCGTCTTTATTCGCAGTACTGCCGCTGAGTTTACTAACCGTACTGCCGCCCAATTCCTGTTTTTGCGACAGTTGCGATAAAATTTTGCGCGCACGCGCCGTTATTTCTTTATTGACGCCCGCTATTTCAGCGACCTCAATACCGAAGCTTTTATTTGCTCCGCCACGGGCAATTTTATATAAAAAGACAATTCCCGATTCGGTTTCGTTAATGAGTATCCTATAATTTCTTATATTTGACAAAACGTTTTCAAGCTCGCTGAGTTCGTGATAATGCGTCGCAAACAAAGTTTTTGCTTTTATTTTCAAAACTATATTTTCTACGATTGCCCATGCAATACTCAACCCGTCCAACGTCGAAGTTCCCCTGCCTATTTCGTCCAATATTATCAAACTTTTCGACGTGGCGTTATTAATAATATTGGCAACTTCCAGCATTTCCACCATAAACGTGCTTTGTCCACGCATAAGATTGTCGCTTGCGCCGACTCTGGTAAAAATTCTATCTATCAGCCCCAGTTCCATTTTTGCAGCGGGGACAAAGCTTCCTATATGCGCCATAAGAGTAAGAAGTGCGACCTGACGAATGTAAGTACTTTTACCTGCCATGTTGGGACCGGTTATAATCATCATCGACGCGTCTTTGTCCATGGTAGTATCGTTTGCAACGTATTCGTTTCGTTTGAGAAGCGTTTCGACAACAGGATGTCTACCGTCGACGATGTTAAGAACCGAGCTGTTTTTTATAAATTTAGGCTTTACGTAATTATTGGTCGCGGCAACGTCGGCGAGCGAATAAACCGCGTCTATAATTGCTATTATTTGCGCAATTTTTTGGATTTCGGGTGTATGCTCCGATAAAACGCCGCGTATATCCGAAAGAATATTTTCCTCTATTTGCAATATTCTTTCGCTTGCGCCCAGAATATCTCTTTCAAGTTGCATAAGTTCGTTATTGGCGTAACGCTCTCCCGAGGCAATTGTCTGTTTTCTTATATAGCCCGCCGGCAACGTCTCGGGGCGTTTGCTGTTCGAAATTTCAATATAATAGCCGAAAACTTTGTTATAACGAACTTTAAGCGAAGGCACGCCCGTCAAAATTCTTTGCTCGGCTTCGAACTTCGCTACCATGGAAGTTCCGCCTTCTTTGAGGCTGCGCTGTTTATCCAATTCTTCGGAATAGCCGTTGCGGATATAGCCCCCTTCCTTATAGTTTGCCGGTCCGTCTTCTTTTATCGCCTCATCTATAAGTTTAACAATATCGTCGAGCGGAATGAGCGAATCATTGAGAGTCGAAATTAGTTCGGATTTCATGTTTTGCAAAATTTTCTTGACGTCCGGTATTACCCGTAAGGAATTTGCCAAACTGATACATTCTCTCGGCGCAATAGTTCCGTACGAGATTTTCGTAACCAATTTTTCTATATCTCTGACTTGTGACAAAAGAGCGGCGATTTTGCCACGCGTTGCCGCGCTTTTCGCCATTTCACCAACGGCTTGCTGGCGCTTTTCGATTTCTTCTATATTATTTAACGGATGTAGGAGCCAATTCCTTAAAAGTCTTGCGCCCATTCCCGTTTTCGTCTTATCCAAAATCCATAAAAGACTGCCGATTTTTTTGCCGTCGGACTGCGACTCCGTCAATTCGAGATTTTTTCGGGTGTTGTAGTCGATATACATTACGTCGTTATCGCCTATTATTTTAAGTTTATTAATATGCGCAAGATCTTTTTTTTGCGTATTGATAACGTATTCGATTACGGCGCCCGCCGCAGAAGCCGCAACGGCATTGTCCGACAAGCCCAGAGCGTCCAAGCTATAAACGTTAAAGTGTTTTTTTAACGAATTTTGTGCGTTGTCAAAATCAAACGAATAATCGTAATAAGGCGTAAATTTAACGAGGCGTTCGTTCATTACCGCCGGTGTAAATTTACTTTGCGCGCATATTTCCGCATTGGCAATGATTTGACTCGGCATATTGCTCAAAAGATAATCTTCCACTTCGGCGTAATCGGCGTCGGCAAATTTTTTAACGTTAAATTCACCCGTAGTAATGTCAAGCAACGCGACCGCATAGTCGTCTTTTATATGAGAAACTCCGGCAAGATAGTGGTTTTGCGTACCGTCGAGCATTTCGTCGTTGGTATTGGTACCGGGGGTGATAATTCTGACTACGTCCCTCTTTAACAGCCCTTTTTGTTCGCCCGGTTTAGTCAACTGTTCGCAAATTGCTACGTTGTACCCTGCACTTACAAGCCTGTTGATATAACCGTCTACCGCATGGTGGGGCACCCCGCACATAGGCGCACGATTTTCCAATCCGCAATCTCTACCCGTTAAGGTCAACTCCAAAATTTTGCTCGCAATGATGGCGTTGTCGAAAAACATTTCAAAGAAATCGCCCAATCTATATAAAAGAATCGTTTGGTCGGTGTATTTTTGCTTTAATTCCTTGTCTAATGCAACATAATGCTGCATCATATCAGACAATTTGCGTTTGTCTTTTTGTTCAGCCATTTAATCCCCCCATAATGCGGCGTTGCGTGCGGACGTAATTTTTACTTGTTTGAATTGCCCAATATCGTCGGAAGTTCCGATAAAGCTGACGAGTCTGCCGCTTTGTGTTCTTCCGCAAACGTATCCCGATTTTTTAGGTTGCAAATCTTCAACGAGTACCTCTTCTGTTTTTCCAATATAATCCATACTTAAATTTTGAGTTATTTCATTTTGTAAATCGACCAGTGCCGTTATGCGCGATTTTTTAATTTCTTCGGGCAATTGCTCCATAGTGGCGGCAACCGTACCTTTTCGCGGCGAATAGACGAACGTAAACGCGTTGGAAAACCGAACCTCCTTGACAAGGGACATAGTGTCGCAAAAATCCTCGTCGGTTTCCGTCGGAAAGCCTACCATTATATCGCTGGTTATTCCGCAATCGGGCATTTTTTCTCGAATTTCCGAAATGATTTCGAGATACTTTTCGCGCGTATATTTCCTGTTCATAAGTTTTAGCACTCTATCGCTTCCCGACTGCACAGGCAAGTGAATATTATTGCAAAGATTTTCGGAAGAACGGATAATATCGATTATTTCGCTACGAAAGTCTTTGGGATGCGAACTCATAAAGCGCAAACGGAATTTCCCCTCTATTTTTGCAATTTTTTCCAATAAATACGCAAAATTTTTGCCGTCGTTATTGTAACTGTCGACGTTTTGTCCGAGAAGCGTAATTTCTTTGTATCCTTCGTCTAAAAGACAGTGAATTTCGTCCAAAATCACGGCGGATTCACGACTGCGTTCCCTGCCGCGCACGTACGGTACTATGCAATACGTGCAAAAATTGTTACAGCCGTACATGATATTTACCCACGCATTGGTTCCGCTCGTCCTGTAAATAGGAATATCTTCGTTTATGCAAGGTTTTTCGTCAAGTAGAATATTAGTGACTTTTTTAGCCCTTTTTCCATGAATATCTTCTATTGCATGCTTTAATTCTTCCAAATTAGACGTACCGAGAATGATATTTACGAAGGGATATTTTTCTCTGAGAGTATCGGCAACGCCCACCTGTTGAGTCATACAGCCGACAACCGCAACGATAAGCGACGGATTTGCGCGTTTTAATTTTTTGACGTCACCGACGTTTCCCAAAATCTTTTTTTCGGCGTTGTCCCTTATGCAGCAAGTATTAAAAATTATTATATCGGCGTCTTTCATATCCGACGCGGCGGTATACCCAAGTTCTCTTAAAATTCCGGCTATTTTTTCCGATTCGTGCACGTTCATTTG
>CAYVEU010000008.1:0-21635 GCA_964450015.1 uncultured Christensenella sp.
TCATTATTGCAAACGGCGTAAAGCATAAGCATTTGGGTTTTGCAAACGAAGAGGAACTTACCGGCAAAGGTATCAGCTACTGCGCTATTTGCGACGGAGCGTTTTATTCGGGGCAAGAGGTCGCGTTGGTAGGCGACGGTAACACCGCTTTACAGTACGCCTTACTTTTGGCTAACTACTGTTCCAAAGTCTACGTCTACACGCTCTTTGATAAATTCTTCGGGGACGACGCGCTCGTCAAAGCGTTGAGGACAAAAGAAAATATCGAGGTTCGCCCCAACACCATGATAACGGAGTATATCGGAGATACGGAACTCAAAGGCTTCAAGTACAAGGAAAACGGCGAGATGAAAGAGCACAGAATAAGCGCGCTGTTCGTCGCTATCGGGCAAGTTCCCGACAATAAGAGATTTGCAAACCTCGCGGACTTAGACGAAAACGGCTTTTTCGCAAGCGACGAAACGTGCACGACGAAAACCGCAGGACTGTTCGTTGCAGGGGATTGCCGCTCTAAGAAAATAAGACAGATTACCACGGCGGTTGCCGACGGGTCGGTCGCGGCATTAGCTGCCTGCGCTTACGCTTCCGACCAATTGTAATGCGGGATTTTACTCGCGGTCGGGGAAACCCGACACACGGATAAAATCTATTTCCGCATTAGTCGGACTCATAGGGAAGAAAAGTAGTCCCCTTTTCTTGATTGAAAGGGGGCTATTTATTTTTATCAAAATGCTTAGCTTTTGGGGCTTACGCACCCCAAATACGGGGGCACCCCCACCGCGCACTCGCGGAAGGGGGAAAAGGAGAGGCACTGTAGTACAAATAGCCTTGTCTGAACAAGGCGTAAAACGGAAGTAGCCTCGACGATGGGCAAAAAGTAAAAAGCGCGGTTTTCACTTTTTGAAAAGCTATTCCCACCTGCCCGCCCAAGCGGAAATTTACTTACAGTCGTTATCGTCTTTAAGTATACAGGCGATTTCTTCAATGCGTTCTGCCATTTTATATAAAAAATCTATTATGTTCTTTCGCCGTTCGTCAATTTGAATTTGCAACGGTTCCCAGTATTCGCATTCTAAATGCCGTTTAGCTATGATTTGCGGTCTTTGAAACGGTAAATTTTCGTTTGTGCAATGTCCGCAGTTGCCGGTGCATGAAAAATAACCTCGCGCAAGCTTTACATAATGAGCGGCAAAGTACCTGCAATTTTGACATGTTTGCGTATTTTCCATATTTTATTCCTTCTAAAATAGTGATTAGTAAAATTGTATCATAGGCAATGCCTATAATGCAAGTATTTTATAAGCATTTCCTATAAAATATATATTAGGAGGAAAAACAGCAATGATAAAACTTAAAACAATACAAGAAAGGTTAGCTTATGCTATTAGACAAAGTCAAATGACACAGGCAGAAATTGCCAACAGGTTGGGAATAAAACAACCGACAGTGGGACAATATCTATCGGGGCGTGCAATGCCGTCGCTGGAAACGTTTGCAAATCTTTGTGAGGTTTTAGATGTTGACCCTGCTTATATTTTGGGTATCAAGAACGATTAAAGCCTATTTGACAAATTAGTAAAAAAATAGTAGTATTAAATTTAATAATATATAGAGGACTTTAATTATGAACGAGTTGCAGAAGAATATCATTAAATTGTTAAAAGAAGACGCGCGTTATACGACGGCGGAGCTTGCCGTTATGCTCGGCAAGGACGAAAAGGCGGTTGCCGAAGCTAAAAAGGAGTTGGAAGACAGCGGCGTTATCGTAAAATATACCGCGGTTATAAACGGCGAAAAGACGGGAGAGAATTACGTTGACGCGCTTATCGAGGTTAAGGTTACACCGCAGGCAAGAAGCGGCTTTGACGCGATTGCGGAGGAGATTTACCGTTTCGACGAGGTTAAGGCGGTTTATCTTATGAGCGGCACGTACGATTTGTGCATAACCCTTGAAAGTAAAACGATGCGCGACGTGTCCTTGTTTGTAAGCGAGAGGCTTGCAACCATTGACGCGGTTGTAGGTACGGCAACGCACTTTATTATGAAACAGTATAAAGAGGGCGGAGTAATTTTGGAGGAAGGCGAGGTCAGCGGCAGACTTGTCGTTCACGAATAATATGGATTACGGCAAGTTTATAAATACCCGCGCGGCGGGGTTGAAGCCTTCGGGCATAAGAAGATTTTTCGATATAGTCAGCGAAAGGAAGGGCGCGATTTCTTTGGGCGTGGGCGAGCCCGATTTCCCGACGCCGTACGTTGCTCGCGACGCGGCTGTACGTAGTATAAATAAGGGGCAGACCCAGTACTCGCCGAACGGCGGATTTTTGAAGCTGAGGGAACTCATAGCGAAATACTATTCCGAACGATACAACCTAGTTTATGATCCCCAAACCGAAATTTTGGTTACCGTAGGCGCAAGTGAATCGATAGATTTAGCTTTGCGCGCGACGCTGGAAAGCGGCGACGAAGTGCTTGTTCCGGACCCGTCGTACGTAAGCTACGCGCCGTGCGTTACGATGTCGGGCGGCGTGCCCGTTGCTATCGATTGTTCGGCAAAAAACGGGTTTAGAATAACCGCGGAAAATTTGGAAGAAAAGATTACCGCAAAGACTAAACTTCTCATTTTACCGTATCCGAACAATCCAACGGGCGGCATTATGGAGAGACGCGATTTGGAAGAAGTCGCGGCGGTTTGTATTAAACACGACTTGCTCGTTTTAAGCGACGAGATTTATTCCGAACTTACATATACCGAAAAGGGGCACGTTTCCATCGCGGCGGTGGACGGGATGAAAGAGCGGTGCGTGGTTATGAACGGGTTTTCGAAGGCGTTTGCGATGACGGGCTGGCGGCTCGGGTACGTTATGTGTCCGCAGCCTATTCACGACGCAATGTACAAAATTCATCAGTACGCTATAATGTGCGCGCCGACCCCCAGTCAGTACGCGGCGATTGCGGCGCTAGAACAGGGGTTCGAGGACGAATTTAACGCGGTCAAGGAAATGCGCGATCAATACGATATGCGGAGAAGGTATCTTGTCAACGAATTGAACGCTATGGGGCTTACCTGTTTCGAACCGCAGGGAGCGTTTTACGTCTTCCCGTCGGTTGAGAGCACGGGCCTTACCGGAGAGGAGTTTGCCGAAAAGTTGCTTGACGCTAAGAACGTGGCGGTGGTCCCCGGCGATTCTTTCGGAGAAGCGGGGAAGAATTTTGTAAGAATAAGCTACGCGTATTCTATGAAGAGCCTCACGAAAGCTATGGGGCTTATAAAAGAATTTCTCGACGAGATAAACGGTACTTCCGTATAAATTTGCGGGAGCGGAGAGGCAATGGCAAAGGGACGGAAAAGCTTAGATACGCTTAAATTGCGAGAGTGGATAATAAAGTCGGTCGGGAAGCGGCCGAAGACGGAAAAGAAGGTGCTTTTTTCCGAGTGCCTGAATAATTTTCATTTGACGGAAGCCGAGCGTAAAGATAGGTCGAGCGACGGGAAGCTTGCAAGGTGCAAGAGCGTTATAGGCTGCGCCGTTGCGGAGATGCTCAGAGAGGGTTTGATAGAGCTCGTCGACGAGTATTACTATAAGTTGCCCGACGACGTTTCCGAAAACGACATAATTACCGAAGAACGGATAGAGGAGTATTTTTCGGGGCTTTTCGAAAAGGGCGGTAAGTACACTAAAAAAGAAATGTTCGCGTTGTGCGAAAAGGAATTCGGCTGCGAAAAACGCGGGGCCGATTACGAGACCCTTCACCGTAACTGCGGCAACGTGCTTGCACGGCTCGTCAAAAACGGCGTACTGAAAAAGGAGAAAACCGGCGGAAAGTATTTTGCCGAAGTTAAGAACGAATTTCCGAACAGCGATTTAGGCAATTGTTTAAAAGAAGCCGCCGAGGGCGGGGACGTAAAAAAGTGTTTTTTAAACGCGCTCAATTTAAAGGGCGGCGAGTTTTTCGAGTGGTTTTCGGTCAACCTTATAAAAAAAGAATTGGAGCGCACGGAGACGATAATAAAAAGCGAAATAGTAGGCGGCGCGGGCGATAACGGTATAGATGGGATAATCGAGTGCTACGACAATTTCGGTTTTAAAGACAGGGTGCTTATTCAGGCGCGAACGCGGGCGAAGGGAACGATAACCTTAAAAGAACTGCGGGAATTTTTCGGGGCGCTGAACGCGGAAAAAGGTACGCGCGGGATTTTTGCGTCAACCGCCTCGTTCCATAAGGAAGCAACGACGTTTGCCAACCGTCAACCCAACCTCGTGTACCTTGCGGGGAACAAACTCTACGACCTTGCGTTAGCGCACGGCTTCGGTGTACGCAACCAAGATACCGGCGTTCAAATAGACTACGCGTTTTTCTTAGATATGATAGCCAACGGCTAATCTTGACGGAAATACGCGGTAAATGATATAATAAAAACTAACGGTATTTATTACCATAAATATAAGATTAATTAGGAGAATAAATGGAACAAACAAAACTAATCAGCGTAATAGTTCCCGTGCACAATTCGCAGGACACGTTGGAACGTTGCGTCCAAAGCATAGTCGGCCAAACGTATAAAAATATAGAAATAATCCTTATAGAAAACGGTTCTACCGACAATTCTCTCGAACTTTGCAAGAGATGGGCGGAAAAGGACGCAAGAATTGTAGTCGACGTTTCGGAAAAAGGAGTGTCCAAGGCTCGCAATTTGGGACTTAGCATAATGAAAGGCGAGTATTTCGCTTTCGTGGACGCAGACGATTATATAGCAGACGAAACGTATGAAAAGTTAATAGAAAAAGCCGAAGAGGAAAACGCGGATATGACTTTTTGCATGACCAACAGCGTTTATATGGGCAAGATCACGGAGTATAAAGAAAGTATGCTTCCGAAAGTCGTTCACGATAAGGATATAAGGTGGTTCTTTTACAGGGGCGAGAGATCCGTAAGAACGGGCACGATAAGGACTTTGTTTAAGAGTGATAAATTCGGTGACGTCAGATACGACGAGGAACTTTGTTACAGCGAAGATTTTCTTTACATGCTGGAATGTATGGACAGGGCGGATAAATGTTCGTTGGTAGAAGATCATTTGTATTATAACGTCAATTTTCACGGCGTGCCGTTTTTGTTTGCAAAGAAGTACAAGGGTAGGCATAATTTCTTTGAATCCGCTCGTATTTTCGCCGAGAAGTCGGAAAAATATTTGGAAAAATACGGCTGCGACGATATTCGTTCCGCGCCGAAGTTCGACGGGTTGATTCTTTTGATAAACGCCATAGTCGGGACGGAAAAGCACTGGTTGAAGGAAGTTAAAAAGTTTTGCAAAATTCCGTTTTGGAAAGAGGCAAATAATAAAGAAGCGTATAAGCAGTATTTAACGGTGGTTGCCGACTGTTCGTTCCCCGTCAAATTAAAGGCGTTTTTGGTAAGGCACCGTATGTACGTTTCTTATTATATCGCGGCTATGATATACGCCGCATTGAAAGGCTGAGTCGGTCGATTTCAGGGTGGCGGTTATGGTTGCGGACGAAAAACAATACGGTAAAAAGTTGGACGTAAACGAAGCGAAACGCCTTTTGTTGAAAATGGCGGAGTACCTTAATAATCTTTGCGATGAAAACGGACTTACGCTTTATATGTCGGGCGGGACCTTAATAGGCGCGGTACGGCATAAGGGATTTATACCGTGGGACGACGATATAGACTTATATTTGAGCCGACCGGATTACGACAAATTTTTGGATATTTTCCGAGGCAGCGGCAATAGCGGCAGATATAAATTGTATTCTCACGAATTGCAAAACGAGTACCTGTATCCGTTTGCGAAGCTAATCGACACAAGTACTGTTTTGGTAGAAAAAGGCGGATATTCGGGAACCCAAATCGGGCTTTTTATTGATATTTTTCCGATTGACGGATTGGGCAATTCCGAGAAAGAAGCCATTAAACATATGAGAAAAATGAATAAGTACGTGACGCTCAATCTGTCGTTATTGGTCGAGCCGTGGAGAAAAGAAGTATCTTTTATAAAAAATTTGGGGATTGCGGTTTTAAACAAAATCGCAAAAGTTTACGGAGCGGATAGACTGCATAAAAAACTGTATGCTTTGGCGCGATCGGTTTCATACGACGAAAGCGCGCTTGTCGGGGAAGTCATAGACGAAGTACAAAAAAAGCGGATTATGAATAAACAAGAGGTATTCGGCGGCAGCGTTATTATGGATTTTGAAGATATAAAGTTGAGAGCGCCGATAGGATACGATAGATTTTTGACTCAATTTTACGGCGACTATATGAAGTTGCCGCCCGAAGAGAAGAGAGTGCTTGCTCACGGATACGATTTATACGAAATAAGCGGAGAAGAGGATTTATGAATATAGCAATGATTTTATCCGGCGGTTCCGGACGTCGTTTCGGCGCGGAGATACCAAAACAATATCAGGAAGTGATGGGCAAAACCGTTGTCGAGTACGTTGTGGACGCCGCGTTAAAGGCGAAAAACGTAGACAGAGTTTTGGCGGTTTGCGCGGAGAACTATAAAGACTGGTTTTTGGGGAAATACGACATAGACGTGTGTATCGGCGGCGCGGAAAGGAATATCTCTTTCAGAAACGGTCTTGAATATATTAAGGCGCACTACGATTGTAAAAAAATCATGGTGTTTGACGCAATGCGCCCGTTTGTCACCGAAGAACTTATCGATTTTTATATGGATAAGCTTGACGAATACGAGGTTGTTGCGACGTGTCAAAGAATAGTGGATTCTTTGGGGTGTTTGGATTTTCACGAGTGCGACAGGTCGAGATATTACATTTTGCAGTCGCCCGAGGCGTTCAGGTTCGATTTGATAGATAAATATTTCGATCAAAACAGTCCGCTCGTCGAGGCGTATCAGCAGCTGCCCGAAGGAACGACTCTTTACAAATATTTTGATTTTCCGGACAACTATAAGCTGACGTATTTCCATGATTTGCGGTTTATGAAAATGTATATGCAGTACAAGTCGGACGGACTTAAAGGCAACGAATAATTATATACTTGACGGCAACGCGATATATAAATATAATTTTATATATATAGATAAGGAGCAAAATAAATTTTTACTTATGAATATAAAATTTTCACCGCCGGACATAACCGAAGACGAAATAGCCGAAGTAACCGACACTTTAAAATCCGGTTGGATAACGACGGGTCCTAAAACCAAATTATTCGAAAGACAAATCGCGCAATATTGCGGGACGGAAAGGGCGGTATGCCTTAATTCCGCAACGGCGTGTTTGGAACTTATTTTGCGCGTTCTCGGCATAGGCGAAGGAGACGAAGTCATCACTTCCGCTTACACTTATACTGCAAGCGCGAGCGTAATAGACCACGTCGGCGCAAAAATCGTACTTTGCGACACGGCAAAAGACGGTTACGAAATGGACTATTCCGTTTTGCCTACGCTTATTACCGAAAAGACGAAAGCGATAATCGCCGTGGACTATGCGGGCGTTATTTGCGACTACGATAGAATTTTTCAAGCGGCGGACGAGAAGAGCGAACTTTTTCGTCCTAATAACGATATACAAAAGCTGTTCGGCAGGTGTATAGTCATTGCCGACGCGGCGCACAGCTTCGGGGCAAAACGCGGCACGCGTACTTCCGGAAATATTGCGGACTTTACGAGTTTTTCTTTCCACGCCGTTAAAAATCTGACGACGGCAGAGGGCGGCGCGCTCACGTGGCGGACAAAGTTCGGATTGGATAACGACGAATTATACAGGCAGTTTATGCTTCTCTCCTTGCACGGGCAGAGCAAAGACGCTTTGGCGAAGACGCAAGTCGGCGCATGGGAATACGACATAGAAATTTGCGGTTACAAGTGCAACATGACCGATATTATGGCGTCGATAGGAATCGCGCAACTGCGCCGTTACGACGGTCTTTTGTCGCGTAGACAAGAAATCGTTGCGCTGTACGAGGAAAAATTAAAGGATTTACCCGTAACGATACTACGACACTGCGGGGATATTTTTCAGAGCAGTATGCATTTATTTCCGATAAGGATAGACGGAGCGGACGAAAAAAAGCGCAACGCAATAATTACGGAAATGGCAAAGGCGGAGATAGCGACCAACGTCCACTACAAGCCGCTTCCGATGCATACGGCGTATAAAGGACTCGGTTTCGATATAAAAGATTATCCCAACGCGTATAAACAGTACGAAAATGAAATAACGTTGCCGCTGCATACCTTACTTACCGACGAAATGGTTGAATACGTAGCAGATACTTTGGCAAATATACTAAACGGAAATGGATAACAATTTGACGGAAAACATAACCGCGGACAGCGGGCAGGAAAACAATACGGAAAACAAAGGGGATTTTTATAAAAAAATATTAAAATCCAAACGGTTTTCTTTGTTTTGCATACGCATTTTCGATTTTTTTACGAGCTTTCTCGGGCTGGCGGTTTTATTTTTGCCGTTTATATTGGTTTCGCTTATTATCGTGCTTGATAGCAAAGGGGGCGCCTTTTTCAAACAGCAGCGCGTGGGGCGCAACGGAAAAGTCTTCAATATAATAAAATTCCGCACTATGGTCAAGGACGCGGAAAAGAAGGGTTTGCAGCTTTCCACGGGCAACGATTGCCGCATAACGACGGTCGGCAAGTTTTTAAGGAAGACGAAATTCGACGAGCTTCCTCAGCTGTTTAACGTGTTAGCGGGGCAAATGAGCTTCGTCGGACCGCGCCCAGAAGTACCCAAGTACGTGGCGCTGTATACGGAGGAACAGTCCAACGTTTTGTTGGTCAGACCGGGGATTACGGACAAAGCTTCGATAGAATTTCGCAACGAAAACGAAATGCTTCAAAATACCGACGATCCAGAAAGCGTATATATCAACGAAATTATGCCGATAAAACTCGGCTATAATTTGGAATATATTCAAAAGATGAGCCTTTGTTATAATATAAGATTGATTTTTAAGACTATATTTGCGATTATCAAATAACGATACGTGCCAACTTGCGTTTTCTTTTTATTAATGGTATAATTATATTTCATAAGAGGAAAAACCTATGGAATACAGCTTTTTAACGTCGATATATCGCAATACCAACGTAGACGAAATGAAAGAGTGTGTTTTCAGCATGCTCAATCAAACGCTGTCTCCCGAACAAATAGTTATAGTAATAGACGGCGAAATCGAGTCGGATTTGCACGATTACGTATACGGGCTGAAAGAAGCTCAGCCGTCCTTATTTGCAATTTGCCCGTTGGAAAAAAATTCGGGTTTGGGGATTGCTTTACGCGAAGGAATGAAGCAATGCCGTAACGAACTTATAGCGCGCATAGATACCGACGATATTTGCGTTCTCGACCGCTGTGAAAAACAAGTTAAATTTATGGTTGAGCATCCCGAAGTTGGCGCTTTGGGGACCAATATTGCAGAATTTGTTGACAATAGGGATAATATTGTCGCATATAGAAACGTACCGGAAACGCATGAAGAAATATGTAAATATATGAAGAAGCGTTGTCCCTTGAACCATATGACGGTTATGCTTCGTAAAAGCGAGGTTATTAAGGCGGGCGAGTATCAGCATTGGCATTATAACGAGGACAGCTATCTTTGGGCGAGGATGTTTTTAGCCGATTGCAAATTTTACAATATCCAAGAAATACTCGTATACGCAAGGGTCGACGTGGACACTTACCGTCGGCGCGGCGGGTATAAATATTATAAAAGCGAAAGAGATTTGTTTAAGTTTATGAAACGAAATAAAATCATAAACGGTTTGGAATATTTTGCAAACAAAAGTATTCGGTTTATTATTCAGGTTTTGATGCCCAACAGATTGAGGCAGTTTGTGTTTGTAAAGTTTATGAGGAAAAGAGCGTAATTATGAAGTTATTACACGTTGCGAGAATCGGCAATGACAAAACAAACGGCGTGCACGTAGTAGTGCCGCAACATATTATATGGCAGGCAAAGGATAACGAAGTCGCCTTTATAAATTATAACAATACAGCAATAAAAGGGTTGGAAGAATATCAAATCGAATACAACAAGTCGGATATTTTATATCCGGTTATTTTAAAAATGGGTAGCGTTCCCGATTTGATAATTTTTCATGAAGTCAACAATTTTGAGAATATAAGCGCGTATAAGCAGATATTAAGGCATAACCTTCCGTATATAATAATTCCGCACGGAGAGTTAAATAATGAAGCTTTGCATAAAAAATGGCTCAAAAAGAAAATAGCGTACCTATTGTTTTTTAATAAGTTCATAAAAAAATCAAAGGCTATACAGTGTCTGAGTAAGCACGAAGCCGACAATACAAATTTTAAGACAAGAAAATTTATAGGGACTAACGGCGTTGTTTTACCGTCTATAAAAAAAGAAGTTTTCCATGAAAACGGTTTACGTTTCGTCTACGTAGGAAGGTTAAACGTTTATCACAAGGGTTTGGATATTTTAATTAAAGCCGTCAGTTTAATGAAATCTTATATATTGAGCAATAAATGCGTATTTCACATATACGGCCCGGATTATCAAGGAAGATATGACAGCTTAAAATATTTAATTGAAGAAAACGAATTGCAAGATATAATAATTTTGGATAAAGAGATTTTAGGGGAAGAAAAAGAGAAAACTTTATTAAACTCGGACTGTTTTATTCAAACGTCGAGATTCGAGGGCATGCCGACGGGAATTTTGGAAGCTTTAAGTTACGGTTTACCGTGTTTAGTAACGGAAGGCACGACTTTGGGAAAAGAGATTAGAGAAAGCAACGCAGGTTGGGTTTGCGCAACCGACGTCGAGAGCGTTGCGGCGACAATCAAGCAAGTTATGGACGAAAAGGCAAAATTAAAAGAAAAATCAGAAGGCGGAAGACGATTGATTGAAGAGCAATTTCAATGGGATTGCGTAGTTTCGAAGACGCTAGAAATTTATCATTCGTTAATAAAATAGGATATGAAGTTATATTTGTTTTTAATTTTATTATTTTGCTTTGCCTTGGCTTTGGCGACGAATAGTCGCGCACGTAGGGTGGGGTGTGCTTTGTCCGCTACTCAAACGGATAAGGGGCATATAGTTGTAAGGACGCTAGATAAGAAAACTTATAATTATAAAAAAATAAGCAACGTTATAGCTTTCGCATTGATACTTATTTTATGGGCGCTTACAGCTTTTAGGGCGTCAAACATCGGGAACGATACTAATAATTATATAAAATATTTTATTGATATTAATTCTACCGGTATCAGCAGTGAATATAGAATAGAATACGGATTTCAAGCGTTATGTCTTTTTGTCGGATTATTTACCGAAGATCCGCAAATGTTCTTAATAGTTTGCGCAACGTTTTGTTATTTGGGAGTGGGATATTACGCATTTAAGTATTCGAAGAACATATTAGTTACCACTATTTTGATATTTAGTTTTTGTTTTTCGAATTTTACGAATATTTTACGTCAAGATATAGCAATGGTTATTTGTTTGTTTGCCTATCAAGCGATAAAGGATAAACGAAATTTGAAAGCCTTGATATATATAATTTTAGCAATATGTTTTCATAAGACTGCGGCAATTTGTTTGGTATGGTTCTTTTACAAATTTGTCAACACGAATATGAAATTAAATTTATTATTGGCATTTTTAATCGTCTTGATAGGTGCGTCGGGAATACTTGGCTTCTTTCTCGTTAAATTCGGGATATACGCGAATTATGCACAGGGGAAGTATGCTATGAGCGGCTGGCTTGCGGTAGGAGTCGGCGTTGTGCAAAGTTTGTTTTTCTACGGACTTACCTATGCTGCTTATAAAAACAAAGGTGGCAACACAAAGCTAATATTGGTAAATTGTATATTTATGCTTTTTATAAATTGTTCCGGTTTTGGCGTAAATTTATTTACCAGAGGGAGTCAATATTTTGCTTTTCCTCTTATTGTAGAATTGCCGAATGCTTGCTATGACGGCGATATTAAATATAAAAACAGATGGCTAATGTCAATTTGTTTTGTTTTGTTAATGTATTTTATCGTTATATTAATTTTTCGTCCGGAATGGAATAATTTATATCCATATTCATTTTTTTGGAACTGAAAGAGGTAGATTGCTATGAAAATAATTTATATCTTAAAAAAGGGTTTTCAATATTATCCGCCGTGCTTAGCGCAAGCGCTGTATCTTAACGATTTGGGCGTTGATTTAGTCATATACCATGGTAATAATTCGAAGTATATAGATAATTTGTTTGACGAAAGAAAAATCGAACACCATAACTATGGAAGCGACGCCGACAGTAAGAATAAGTTAGAAAGTATACTGAATTACGGCAGATATATATTAGCGTCAAATAAACTGGTAAAAAAAATTGACAAAGATCATATTTTATGGTTTGGTAATTGCGAGTCGGCGATAGCGGTAAATGAGAAAAATTTGGAAGGACGCAGATACGTATTATCAATTTTGGAACTGTATGACGAGGGTACCGTTTACGATAAAGGATTAAAAAAAATAATAGGAAATGCCGAACGGATAATATGTTGCGAAAAACATAGAGCGGCGATAATGCAGGTAAGGTACCACTTGAAAAAGTTGCCGGACGTTTTACCGAATAAACCTTACGAAAACGACGATAATTTGCCGGAAATCAGTTCGCTGAGTTCCGAAATTCAACAAAAAATCGAATATATTAAAAATAAGAAAGTGGTTTTATATCAAGGTATAGTAACTCCCGATCGTCCACTCGATAATATCGCAAGAGCCTTGAATATAATAAACGACGGAGAAACAGTCTTCGCCGTTATGGGAAAAGCGTCCGAGAAAATGCAAAAATATATCGGCGGACTTTATACTAATACCGTATTTATGGGATTCGTTCCCAGTCCTCAACATTTATGCGTTACGCAATTTGCAAGCGTAGGAATAGCTAATTACGATTACTCTTGCTTAAACAATATGTTTTGCGCGCCCAATAAAATTTATGAATATGCGAAGTTCGGGATACCGATGTTGACGTCGCAAAACGTCGGGCTGGTGGAAACGGCGGGAGAATACAAGGCTGCCGAATGCGTTGATTTTTCGTCGGTAGAGGACGTTGCTAACGGATTGAGAAAGATATTGAATAATAAAAACGAATATATAGGTAATGCCAAAAAGTTTTATAATGACGTAGATAATAAAACGTTGATAAACAAGATGGTGAACGCGTTAGAAGCGAGAAAGGAGAATAAATAATGAAAAAAATTATGTTGGTATTCGGAACTCGTCCGGAAGCTATAAAAATGTGTCCGTTGGTCAACGAATTAAAGTCGCGTTCGGGAATGGACGTTACGGTTTGTGTCACGGGACAACACAGGCAAATGCTCGATCAAGTTTTGCAAGCTTTTTCCGTTATTCCGGATTATGATTTGTCAATTATGCAAGAAAAACAAACTTTATTTGATATTACCACGAATATATTAAATAGAATCAAACAAGTACTTGAATCTGTAAAACCGGATATAGTTCTGGTTCACGGCGATACATCGACAACATTCGTTACGGCGTTGGCGTGTTTTTATTTGCAAATTCCCATAGGCCACGTGGAAGCGGGGTTGCGTACATACAATATAATGTCGCCTTATCCCGAAGAATTTAACAGACAAGCGGTTTCGATAATAAGTAAATTTAATTTTGCTCCGACCGAATTGAGCCGTGAAAATTTAATAAAAGAAGGCAAGGACGCGAAGTATGTTTTCGTGACCGGAAATACGGCCATTGACGCGCTAAAAACGACGGTGCGCAAGGACTACAATCATCCCGAACTCGAATGGGCCAAAGGTAGTAGATTGATTATGATTACCGCGCATAGGAGGGAAAATCTGGGAGAACCTATGATTCATATGTTTAGAGCCATAAGACGGGTAATGGAAGAGCATTCAGACGTAAAAGCGATTTATCCTATTCATTTGAATCCGGTAGTTCGCAAAGCGGCGGAAGAAGAATTAAGCGGTTGTGACAGGATTCATATTATAGAACCGTTGGACGTCATAGATTTTCATAATTTTTTGGCGCATAGTTATTTGATTTTGACCGATAGCGGAGGTATACAAGAGGAAGCCCCGTCGTTGGGAAAACCCGTTTTGGTAATGCGGGATACAACCGAAAGACCGGAGGGAATTAAAGCGGGTACTTTGAAATTAGTCGGCACGAGTGAAGAAGTCATTTACGAGAATTTCAACAAATTGCTTTGCGACAAAATAGCTTATGAAAAAATGTCTCGCGCAAGCAATCCTTACGGCGACGGGTTTGCATGCGCACGAATCGCCGATATATTGCAAAACTATTGTAAATAGCAATGGATAAAAAACGAAGTATACTAAACGTTAGCGTTGCCCTGTCATTTAAACTGGTATTAGTAATAGTCAATATACTAGTACGAAGATTTATAATTCAATGTATCGGGAACGAGATAAACGGACTTAATTCCTTGTATTTGTCTTTGTTGGAATTTTTGGCTGTGGCGGAATTGGGCGTTGGAAGCGCTATAACTTTTTGTATGTATAAACCGATTGTATCCGGTGATTATAAAAAAGTTTCCGCTCTTTACGGCTTATTTACCAAACTTTATTTAATAATAGGTTGCATAATATTAGTATGCGGAATGGCGCTTATGCCGGCTTTGCCGTATTTAGCAAAAAATTATCAAACGGCGGACGTAAATCTGTACTTGACGTTTGGATTAATGCTATTATCGGTTGTCATAACGTATTTATTCAGTTCGAAAACGTCTTTAATAAACGCCTATAAAAATAATTTTATTACGACTACGATATCTTCATCGGGAATGTTATTGCAGTGCGTTATGCAAATAGGCGCATTAATAATTTTCAAATCTTTCGTCGCCTTTTTAATTTGCAGAATTATAGCCGCATTGTTGCAGTGGGTAGTTACGGAAATTATTGCTAGAAAATATCATAATGATATATTGCGCGATAGACAGCCTATTGATAAAGAGACAAAAAAAGAAGTTACGAAAAATATAAAAGCAATGTTTATGCATAAAATAGGCGGCGTTTTAGTCAATACGGCGGATAGTTTAATTATATCGGCTTTTATAGGAATAGTTATTCTAGGTAAATTTTCCAACTATACGTCCATTGCAACGGCAATGATGGGCGTTTTAGTTTTATGTTTTAGTCCGTTAACTTCTATTATCGGACATACTTTCGTAGAAAATTCGGTAAATTCGTCTCAAAGATATTTTTCATTTTTTTATACGTTGAATTATATTTTGGGATTAGTATTTTTCTTAGGTTATTATGCGGTTGCGGATAATTTGATAGCAATTTTATTCGACAACGGTCTTGAATTAAGTAAATCCGTCGTTTTCGTTATTACAGTGAATTATTTTATTCAATTTATGAGACAGGCGACGACTCTTTTTCGAGACGCCACGGGAACTTTTTATTACGACAGGTGGAAACCGCTTTTCGAAGGTATGTTAAACGTGGCGTTATCCATAGGCTTCGTAGTGTTATTCAACAAATTGTGGGGAGAGGATTTTGCAGTTGTAGGCGTCATCGTAGCAACTATATTAACGAATTTAACAATTTGTCACGTAATTGAACCGTTCGTATTATATAAATATGCTTTTAAGACAAGCGTGAAAAAATATTACGTTAAAAATTATATTTGTATTGCGCTATTTATCGGAGCATTGACAGGTTTGCATTTTTCATTAATTTCGAATGAAAACGAGTGGATAGAATTATTGGCAAACGGCGCCATTTCCCTTGCGTTTTCTTTGCTTTTGTCCGTTGCGGTAATTTTCGGCAATAGAGATTTTCGGCACTATTCAAAGAGTTATATCGACAAAGTGCGCAGGCGTTTGCATGTTCGTACGGATGCACATCAAGCGCACGTGTCCGCTGAAAACGTGACCGACGAGGATACGCGATCTAAAAGCGATGATGATTTTTCCGAATAAATTTTAAATTTTGGAAAAAACTTTGCGTTACGTTGTTGCTTTAATTATTAATTAGTAATATACTGGATATATAAATAATTAAAAAACGGCGAGGTATGGTATGGTGAAGGACAATCGTGAAGAATTAAAGAAATTACAAAAGCAGTTGGACGATGAAAAGTGGTATGCCAGCGAAAAAGCGGGCATGGACTTGTGCGGAAGATGCCAGTTCTGCGATTATTGCGATAAGTATGAAGAATATCCCTGCGCTCATTCCAGCTTGCGCGCAATGGCTGCGGCGGAGGAAGAAGACGATTCCGAGGTCGTGGGCGTTGAGTATATCGACGGATGCAAAATAGTGACCAGACTCAGAAGAAGCTTTATGTCGAGGCTTATTCAAAATGCCGACGCGCAAAAGGTTTATACCGAACTTAAAAATTGCTTGACGCAATATAACGACGTTACGGCGCGCGTCACGTTTAAGGGCGAAGGGTTCAGAATAGGCAAAAAGCTCATTGCCAAGATTGCAATAAGAGGCAAGGGCGTTTATTTGTATCTAGCGCTCAACCCGAAAGATTTCGAAAATACGAAATACATATTTGTCGACGAATCGGCGAAGAAGTCTTACGTCAACGTTCCTATGAAGCTTAGAATGTCTTCGGAACGCGCTATTAGGTGGGCGAAAGAATTGATTGCTAAGCTTGCGAAGAACGAAAAGCTCAAAGTCAGCGAGTTGCAGGAAAAAGTGGCGCCTGTGTACGAATACGAGTACGAAAACGACGAGCAATTGTTTGAAAAGGGATTGATAAAGAAATACGTTAAAAAAATTCAATAATTGTAAGAGAGAATTGCCCTGACGGGCAACCCCTTTCAGGGGAGATAATTGCGCCGTTGGCGCAAACCCTTACGGGTAGAGAATCGTTGCGTTGCAACGACCCGCTTTGCGGGAGAGAATAATTACTCCGTAATTACCCTTAACGGGGAGAAAAGGATAGATTTGAAAGTCTATCCTTATTTTTTCTTTAAAAATTATCCATAATTAGCGAAGCGACTTCATTAGCGTTAGCGACTTCATTTTTCATTATCTCCCGCATCGCGGGTCGCCCTATAAGGGCAATTCTCTTTTAATATCCGCGTAAAGACGCTGATTTTACAAACGGTTTGACTATTTCCAGGCAAGCGTCGGCTTTTTCTTCGCTTAATGCCGAATATCCCAGTTCCAAACAACCGCCGGTATCGCGGAATTTTTGAAGGAAATATTTATTTGCGCCTTTTATCCATTCGCCGATAGCTAGGAAGTCGGCGTCGGTATGTTGTTCGTTCGTTGCCGTGGTGCGAAACTCATAACCGATTTTGCCTTGCAAAAGCAGCGCGATACTTTCATTTATAGGCTTTAAATCCAGGTTGGGACGGCAGACGGTTGCGGGATATTTTTCGGGGCTGTTCTTTATATCCATAGCCACGTAGTCGATAAGCTTTTTTTCAATAAGCATATAGAGCATATCGGGACTTGTCCCGTTGCTGTCCAATTTTACGCTGTAACCTATCTCTTTTACTCGGGCGATAAATGCGGGCAGTTCTTTATGCAAAGTAGGCTCGCCGCCCGTTATCGCGAGTCCGTCCAACAAACCTTTGCGCTTATTTAAGTATTCCAAAATCTTTTCTTCGGGAATACAAACTGCGTTTTTATCCACAACGACCAAACCGCCGTTATGGCAGTAGGGACAGTAGAAATTGCAGCCGCCAGTAAATACCGTGGCAGCGGTGTAACCGTCGTAATCGACTAATGATAACTTTTCCAAACCGTAGAATTTCATAGTTATATTGTAACAGATTTTTTTAAAGTTGTCATTTTTTTAACGAAATGATTTTCTTTTTAAAGTCACACTCACCACCGCCTACGGCGGAGCCTCCCCCTCAGGTATAAGGGGGAAGCTTTTTTCTTGTAATAAGTTTGTTCACTCAAAAAGAGCTTCCACCTTGCCATACGGTATTTCATAAAAGGAATACAATAGTATAAGGGGGAAGCTGGCGCGCTAGCGACTGATGAGGGTAACTTTTTGCTAATATCCTAAATAATGAATACGCTCGCATCGAACGGTTGATAATTAAATTATGTACCCGTATCACAACAGGTGTATTCAAAGAATAAAAAACGGCGAGCTTGCGGGTATCGAAGAAGGGACGGGCGAGTACGCCGCGGTGCTCGTCTTTTCCACGCCGCCGTATCGGCGGCCGATAAAGGCATATAGCTTATATAGGTATGAAAAAATATTTGCGGATTTGGGCTTGACGGTAGAAAAAGAGACCGACTCTTGAAATCATTAAGTTAGGTCTAACAGCTCTTCGAGGGAAACGTCGTAAATGCGGGTCAAAGCAATCAAATTTTCGTATTCCGGACGGGAAACGTCGTTTTCCCAATCGCTGATGTTAGATTGCGACAAATGTAATATCTTTGCCACTTCCTTTTGCGTCAATCCGCTTTCTTTGCGTATTTTCCTGAAATTTTCTCCGAATCGCATAGTTGAATTTTACCAAATATGTGTAAAACACATTGACAAAATATGTGCAACGCCGATATAATAGATAGGTATTAATACTATTATAACTTGTTATATCTTTATATCTTAAAAGCGAGGTAGAAAAATGAAGCGCAGACTGCAAGCGATTTTAATTTTTACGGTTATTTTGGGTGTATTGACGTTGCTACTTGCGGGATGCGGCAATGACAATTCCTCAACGCAATATACGGTAACCTTTGACAGCATGGGCGGTAGCGCGGTGGAAAGCAGAACGGTAAGCGCCGGCGACACGGTCGGCGAGCCCAATGCCCCCACGCGCAGCGGTTGTCGATTTTTGGGCTGGTATACCGACAGAGAGAACGGCCGTGAATGGTCGTTTATAACGGATACCGTCAACGACAATACGACTCTTTACGCGCGTTGGTCGGAAACAAACGTTGAAATTAGCGCGGTGACGGGCGGCGAGATCAGTGAAAAGAATATCACGATAATCGTAGAGGACGTAACCGAAGTCGATTTGAACGACAAGATAACGCTGACAAGCTCTACCGCAAGCTGGCAGCTTTTAAACGAAAGAGAAACGGATGATTTCCCCGGAAAGAAAGCGTATGATTTACATAACGGTTCGAATAAGTACAGCATTATAGTGAGAAATTCGAATCAAGATTTGGTTAATAAATATACTTTGGAAATCTATAAATTATTCGAGATAACCGTTAAGGTGTACGGACCGAATCGCACTTACATGCCCGAATACAATTTTACGACGAAGCCGTTTGAAATTTTAAAGGCGCCGAGCGTTACGGAATTTACGGGATATACGCTTAACGGCTGGGACAGCGATACCGGTGAGGTAGGCGAGGCGATCCCGAAAAACGCGTCGAAAGAAATCGCTTTGGTTGCGGACGTGACGGCGAATATCTTTACCGTGACCTTAGACGCCAACGGCGGCAAGATTGACGGATACAACACGAAAGACGTGTCGGTCTCTTACGGTACCGAGCAACGTTTCGGAAAGCCGACGAAATCGAATTATATTTTCGATGGTTGGTACGACGGAGATGAGAAAGTAGCCGACAAGAGCGGAATTTGTGCGAAATGGGAATTTACCGAAGGTAAGACCTTGACGGCAAAGTGGACCGTTTATACTCTAACGACGAATACGAATTTAGAAGGCGCGGGTACGTTTGACGTCAAGGACGCAGTGCCCACGACACCCGGGGCAAGAATCACTATCCACGCGAGCGCTAACGTCGGTTACGTTTGGCTCGGTTGGTATGACGGCGAAACGCGGTTAAGCACAAATGCTACTTACACTTACACAATGCCTGAGGAAAGCAAAACCCTTACGGCGAAATTTAGCAAGGTCGAGATAGAAATAGGCGACGGCGACAGAGGTTATACGACGCCTTCCGTTTGGACTATTAATAAACGTTACGTCGAGGGAGATAAGGAAACGTTAGAGGCGCATACTTTCAACGGCTATATCTTCACCGGTTGGTACGACGGCGAGGGCGAGAAAATCGGTGACGAGCTTGCGATAGAAGTCACGATGGGTGAGGTAAACGTTTTCGAACCCAGATGGAGCAAGGTGACGTTCGAGAAGAATATAGAGGAAGCGGGTTCCGTACCCACGTTAAACGATAAGTATATTGCGGGCGACTCGTATACCGCAAAAGCTGTGACTACGTTCGGTTATAACTTCCTCGGTTGGTACGACGGCGAGGAAAAGGTAAGCGACGAACTTGTATACACTTTCGATTTGCCTACGGAAGATAAAATCTTTACGGCGAAATGGAGCGGGTATTCCGTAAAAGTAACCGCAGACCCCGAAGACGCAGGCAAGGCTTCCATGAGCTTTACCGTTAATTTCGACGCAAACGGCGGAAACGGCGAGTTCGAATCGCAAACGGCAACCCCCGAACAGGGTTGGATTTATCCCGAATTGCCTACGCGCGACGGGTATGTGTTCACCGGTTGGTACACCGAGCCGGAATGTGATAATATTTTCGATTTCGCAAAAGCTACCCCCGTACACAATATGACTTTGTACGCAGGTTGGGAGAAGATGACAGCGATAGGCAAAAATCAAAACTATGGAAACGTAGCGGGAATATCGGTTTATAATACGATTGATATAAGAAAATACACCAGTACGGGAACGTTATCGGGTGTGCCGGAAAAATCTTACGTTCAAAGCGTTTATAATCCGCAAAACGTGGCGAACAACCAAATCAGACACTATTTCAACTACTTTACGGCGCTTACGGACGGAGATATAGAGTTTGCATGCAGAGCCGCGGTAGACTACCTGATAAATGGACACTCCCCCGTATATATCGATATCTACAACGAAACGCAAGGGAAAGCGGGACCTGAAATCAAGCCTATACGATGGAAGAGCGACTACGGTACACAAAATCCGGTTTCTTGGCAATACGTTACGCTATCGGGCGTAAAGGCGGGCGACGTTATCTATATAAGGACGTTTTCGACAAGCGACACTGCGCCTTCCATAAAGATGGCGTTTACGAGAACTGCCGAGACCGTGAAAACGTATCCCGTCAAGACCGACGATACGCATATTGCCCTCGGCGAAGAAACGACCTTATCCGCTGTTACCAAAGAGGGTTACACCTTTGTAGGTTGGTTTGACGGCGAGGAAAAAGTCAGCGACGAATTGAATTATACCTTCGTAATGACTGAGAAAGACAGAGAATATACCGCTAAGTGGGTAAAATCCGTCGTGCTTGCAAAGAGCATCGAGGAAGCGGGAACGGTAGAGGGCGACAACGTCATAACCAAAGTAGGCGACGAAATTACCCTTACCGCGAAGACCAACGCTGGCTATACCTTTGTCGGTTGGTACGACGGCGAAACCTTAATCGGCAGCGGGGACAAAGAGATTACCGTTGCGACTACGGATACGCAAACCGTCTATACCGCGAAATGGATTAAAGTTACTGTGGGAAAGAATATAGAGATTGCAGGGTCGGTAACGGAATTGAACGGCAAGTACGATTACGGCGAGAACGTTACGGTGACTGCCGCAACCAATCTCGGATATTTATGGCAAGGTTGGTACGACGGAAACGTACGCGTATGCGAAGATTTAGAATATTCTTTCGATATGCCCAATGAAAACAAGACGTTTACAGCAACTTGGG
>CAYVEU010000009.1:0-21580 GCA_964450015.1 uncultured Christensenella sp.
AATGCTATCTGCCTTTTTCAATATATAATCTAAGACGGCGTGATAGCAGTCGACTCGCATGTCAACCAGTACCGTATCCGTATACGTTTGTTTCTTTTTATCTAAATAATACATATTAATCCCCACAATATAAATAAGATTAACTTTACTTTACCATAAATTTAAATTGAAATCAATATAATTGGTAAAACAACAACTGCATACTTTGTATTATACCGCCCTAAACGCCGTTTTAAGCCTTGTTTACCCTTTCATTGATTAACTTACTTAATCGCAAAAAAACGCCCTATTGTAGCGTTTACGGCGCAATATAAAAGGACAGTCATTTGAGTGACTGTCCTTTTAACCTTTAATAGTTTTATCGGTTATTTCCTCTGGTCGGGATTGTAGGCTACCGTTTTCCCGTCGGGTCCGACTATCTTAACCTCTACGCTAACAGGCTGTCCGGGTTGTTGCGGAACTTGCTGTATAGGTGGCTGTACGTATTGCGGTTGCTGCGGCTGTACGTAAATCGGTTGCTGTTGTATAGGCGGTTGCATATATACAGGCTGCTGCGGTATCGGCTGTTGTACGTAAATAGGTTGCGGTTGCGGCTGCGGTTGCGGAGCCTGCTGTTGCAATATAATCGGTTGAATCGTATGAACTGCCGGTGCAGGTGCGGGCGCGGGTGCCGGAGCAGGCGCGGGTGCAGGTGCGGGCGCAGGTGCCGGAGCAGGCGCAGGTGCCGCCATAATGGGTGCAGGCGCCATAACCGTTCTGACAACCTCTTTCTTGCGTCTCGGCAAGAGGATTATGATTATAAATTCTACCAATACTATCGCAAGCAATACCCAGAAGAGGATGTTCCACAACGTACCGCCGCCGAAACGCGAGGTTTGAACCGCGGTTGCTTCCGCCTTGCGGAATACATTAAGGGTTATCGTTCTCAACGATTGATTTGCTCTCGTATTCGCTCTGGACTTAGTATTTTCATACAAGTCAATGGTTATTTCCGTAAATCCGCCCTCAGTGAGTTTCAAGCTGCTGACTTCATATCTCAAACAATCGTCGACTTTTACCGTAAGGTCGAGATCTTCGACGTCGTTTTCTACGTTAAAGCTGTAACTGTTGCGGCTCTGGTCAAACTTCTTTTCCAGGTCCGCATAGTGCTTGGAGCTCAAACTGATAAGGCAAGGTTCGCCACGTTCTATTACGAAGACAACGTCTTTTTGCTTCTTGCCGTCGTTCGACATTATCGTCAGGCAGTACACGTTGGTTCCGAATTCTACGTCGAGATCGAAGTAGTCGGAATCACTCGTTGCCGAAACGTAAGTCTCGTCGCGCTCGTTAATGCTCAGCTTTTTCGTAACGGTGTACGTTCCGACTTCCGCAGTACCGTCCTCGTCATCGAGTTCTACTTTGAGTTGATGCAATATCTGGTTGTATTCGGACTTAATTCTATAAGCCGCGAGCGAACTTTCATTGATTTCTATCGGCTTTTGCTCTTTTCCGTCGATTTTCAACGTAACGGTCGCGTTCGTGGAACTTCCGAGCGGTTTAAGATACAAATTGTATATAGCAGGCTCGTTCGTTCTGTCGGAAATCAACGATATTTGCAATTGCGGCATATCGCTCTCCTCAAACAACGCGGCAATGTCTATGCGCGCGGTAGCGCTGCCTACGCCGGACGCCAATTCTTGCGTGCCGTTAAGCAATTTAACCGTCGTCAAGCTCGCCTTCGTTCTTATCGTAATATCCGCAGCCTGATCCTTAGACAAGCTGACGTAGAAGTCTTTATGCTTCTTGACTTCGCTCTCGGTGGTCGCTTTTATTTCCGTACCGTTTACGTCGGTAATTTTATTGTTCTCACCGACTTTCAAGTAGGAAATTTGCGGTTGTTGTCCTTCACGAACCAAAGTAACGGTGTATGCGGTGTGCTGTCCGTCAATCGTAACGCTTACGAAAACGGTCTTCGTAATGGCGTCTTCTGTTGCCGCACCGAAATCTATTTGTGCGCTGGCTCTGTTTACGCCGCTTCCGAGCACGCTGGAACTGTCGTATCTAATCTCTACTTGCGCTCTGGGGTCTTGGGAAACAGCCTGCAAAACGAACGACGTCGTACTGTTTGCAAATTGTTCGCTGTATCCGTAAATCGTAGTATTGAAGCCCTTAATCGTATTGCCGGAAATTTGCAAATCGGCAAGTCCTACAAGTTCGCTTTTCGGTTCACGACTGATGATGAAGATATATCTGTTATCGCCGTCCTTATTCGCGCCGCTTTCCGCAACACCGTATACTTGGATGTTGGCGGGAACGTTTTCGCCGATCATGTGTTCAGGCTGATACACTAGCTCCATCTGTCCGTTGGACGCGGTCGGTATTACCGTAACCTTGTCAACAACGTAAGGTACCGTTATGTTATAGGGCGAGTTGTATTCCGGCAAACCTTCGTAATAAATATTGCCGTCGCTACCCATAATGACTATCTTCGCAAGGTCGTAGTTTTTGTTGTACTCGATAGCTTTTTGCGAAATACTAACGGTATACGTTTTCGTAGTACCCGATTCGGCAACGCAAATTATATCGTAGGAATGCACGTTGTTTTCGCCGCCGAATACGAAGCTCTTGTCTCCGTCGCCCGTTACTGTCGTAGTAGGCTTAGTGGGCGTAGCCTTAATTTTGACGTTGTACGACGAGTCGCCGCCGTTTTCCAGTACGATATTGTACTTCAACTGGTTGGAATCGAATTCGGGATTGAGTGTGCAAGCGTTGCCGCCTATGGTAACCAACAATCCGCTCAACGTAGCGTCGTCGTCAGCTTCGTTTCTCACGACGTCGATAGTATACCAACCGCCCGCAGTACCTTTGCCCTCGTCCGCGATAGCCTGTATCATTACCTGATTATGTCCTACTTGCAAGTCGCGGGAGAACATATACGTCCTAACCGTTCCCTCGGGCTGGGACGCTATGTGTCCGTCCGATCTGGTGTGAACGTGCGTCTTGTTACCGTCGACTTTGACCGCAAATGATAAGGACTGCGTCGCATACGGAACAACTACTTCGTAGTTCTTTGTCTCCGCATTGAAAATGAAATCCGTAAGCGGTACGCCGCTGCTCGTTATTTCTACGTTTTCTATGCTGTTCTTGCCTTCGAGCAAGTTGACTACGAACGTGTAAGTCTGGTTGCCGGTCGCGGAAGCTACTCTTATGATATACCTGTTTTCGCCGTAAGCCAGCGTTCCCGTATAGCTGTAAGTGTTATTGGACGGGATACTGCCGAAATCCGACAAATCGGTAACTTCTACCGTTGCGCCGCTCGTCGCAAGAGCTCTGACGTACACGAGCGAACCTATGCCTATCTTGTTTTCACCCATGATAAGGCTGGTAGTATATGTACGCGTACCCGCGTCGTAATTCGGCGACTCGAATACGTCTTCATAATTGCCCGCAACCGTAGCGAACTCCAACTCTTCGAAATCACCTTGTTTGATTATGCTTTGAACGGTAATGGTATACGTGTTCGTCTCGCCCGACTGGGATTTAACCGTTATCGGATAAGATTCCGCACGCTGAGTATCGCCGAACTTAAACTCAAAATCGCCGTCGCCGTCTACTTGCGACAATTCATTGCTCGGAGTAGCCTCTATCTTTATCTTGGCTTTGTCTTTGTCCCCTTGCGTAAGCTGCACGACGTACTGATTCTTGTCGGGGTCGAATTTAATATCGTACTCTTTCCCGTCGACGGTTACTTTTAAATCGTCCAGCGTGGTATTCGTATCCGCGGGAGTACGGTAAATGTTAATTTCATAGTCCTTGCCTCTGTTGCCGGTTCCGTTGTCGGCTATACAACGCAAGTATATGGTGGTAGTCTGTCCCGCTTTCAAAGTCCTGTCGGTCGTGTGCGTTCTCGCCGTCTTAGTAAGCTTACTGTCGTTGGAATCGGCGCATACTATGGAATAGTCGCCGAGCGTCGTGACCGCAATGTTCACGCCGTCAATCGTGTAAGGCACCGTAACGTCGTATTTGTACGTATCGGTACTGAACGTAAACCCTTCAAGGGGCTCTCCTTCGTCGGTAAGCGCAATACCGTCGATAGCGTTATTTGCCTCCTCCAACTTGATAGACACGTTATAAGACGTGCTGCCCGTTGCGGAAGTCGCCGTCAGCGAATAAGTGTTGCTTCCGAACGCCAGTTTGCCTGCATATGCAGCCCCTGCCGCCGCCGAGAGATTGGACGAGGGGGTGACCGTCGTATCGAGAGAATGCGTCTCTTTAAAGTAGATGTTAGACCCGACGCTCAAAACGCTGATGTTATAAACGAACGAGAACGTCTTAGTCAAGGGGTCGAACTCGGGCATCGTCGCTTCCAACGGGGTGTAGCTTATAGCGTCCGTGGACATTTCGAGAGACAACAGGTCGCCCGGCGCAATAACACGTTTAATGGTGATACTGTACTTATTATCGCTGCCCGCCGCCTGTCCGGACGTCAAGATGTTATAAGTTGAAATATGCTCTTTTCCCGTTTGGAAAGTGAACGTCTTGTTACCCTCGTAAACGTTGGGGTCCGAAGTTGCGGAAACGTCCGACTTGCTGTCGATGTTGACGAGAGCAGGCTTTTCCGCGATAATCTTAACGGCAGCGCTTGCCGCACCCGTATAAACCAAATCGATAGAATACGAGTTGCGCCCTGCGTCGAACGAGCCTTCCTTGAACGGAACGGGTTTTCCGTCTATTTCTACTCTCAAATCGTTCAAATAGTTGTTGCCGCTTGCTTGCAGTCTCTTTATCTTTAACGTGTAAGTCTGTCCTTTCGTCCCCGAACCGTTGTCCGCTACCGCCGTGAACGTAACGGTAGTTACCGAGTTCGCCGCCAAATTCACCTGAGTGGTGTGCTTGGTCGGGTCGGTGGAATTTCTGGTGAGCTTATTGTTTGCGTTATCGTTTATTATTACGTACGCGTAGCTTGCGTCGGTGGTTATGCTTACGTCCAACGTACCCGTCGTAAACGGAACCGTCATCTCATAAGTCGTTTCGTATTGACTGAAAGTATACGACGTACCCTCCGCGTACTCCGGAGCCGCGCCGTTTCTTTGCAACGCTATATCCGTTATCGAATTGAGTTCTTCTTTCAGTTTAACCGCAAAATTGTACGTGTTGTTGCCCGTAACCGAATTGGCTTTTATACTGAAAGAATTAGACCCGAATTTCATCGAAGCCGCATAGGTCTTGACTGTGCCGAGGCTTGCTATCTCGGTCATACCGGTCGCGCTGCTCGTCATCTCGGAAGATATGTAAGTAACTCTAACGAAGAACTGTCCGTTTACCGGCAATTCGGTTATGTTGTACTCGTTGGTGTACGTCTTGTTGGACGCATTGTACGTGCTCGTATCGTCCTTGACGTCGAAGAAGTCGGAATTGTTCAAAGAAACTTCGACTTTCTCGAAATCGCCTTTGAGTATTTCTCTCTGTACTGTGATTTTGTAGTCTTTCCTCGAACCCGACTCGGACGTTACGCTGATAGTATAAGTTTGCGAATTTTCGGTGTTACCGGATACCGAGAAGCTGACAGTACCCTCGTAATCGCCGTTGGACAGCGCGGTAGTCGCCGCTCCCGTCAAAGTCGACTTGGAGCTCTTGGGCGTAGCTACTATCCTAAACGACAACGTGTTTTCCGTGCCCTTTCTTACTTTGCAGTAATATTGTAAGGTATTCTCGTTGAACGGCAAATCCGCGCCGCTCGCGTTGATAAACGCAATGGGCGTATCCGTGCTGTCGTACATAACGAGGTTGGTAAGAGTATTTACAGTGTCCGCCGCCTCTCTGCGAATACTGAACGTATAAACGTCGCCGGCAGCGCCCGTGCCGTTGTCTGCAACCGCGCGGATATTCAAAGTTACCGCCGCGCCGCCGGCAGTGAGCGTTTTGCTCGTGGTGTGCACTTTGCCGCTTGCGTCTTTGGACAGCATAGTCGTTCCGTCCATTACGTTTACGTACTTGCCCTCCGTATTTACGGTAAGCGTGACCGAGGACATCTTGTACGGCACTACGACCGTATAACTCTTCGTATTCTTATCGAAAGAATAAATGGACGAATCGAGCTCGGTACCGCTGTTGGTTATCTTTATATTGTCTATTCCGTTCTTATTCTCTTTTAAATTAATGACGAAGGTGTATGCCATCGACCCCGACGCGTTGGACGTACGTACGGTATACGTATTGGTACCTATTTGCAACGTCCCGGAGTACAGGTCCGTACCTTCGCTGCTGAGTCCCGTCTTGGAAACGGTATCGCTCGTGGACGTCTTTACGGCGTGAATATAAACCTTAGTCCCCGGCGCGTAATCGTCGGGAGTGAAAGTCGCCGTATACGTCGTCGTGGACGCGTCGTAATGCGAATCGCCCTTGACTGCGACGTAGCCGCTCGCGGCTCCGTACGCGATTTCCAAAGTTTTAAAATCCGCAGGCTTTATATCTTTTGCAACGACTACCGTATAGGTTTGCTTATTGCCAGCCTGAGCGGTAACTTCAATGCTGTAAGTGCCCGCGACGTGATTTTCCGCAGGTTTGTACGTATCCAAAGTCTGGTTGACTATACCGACTTTTACGGTAGCGCCGGTCGCCGCCGTGATATCGAACGTACCTTGATAATCGCACTCTTCGGGAAGCGCAAAGTAAAAATTAGTACCCGCAGTGCACTGCGACGAGTCGGAATAATACTTTGTCGTTTGCCCTTTGCCCGTCATCTCGAACTTCGTTATATCCGTACTGATGCTAACGGGCGTAATATTGAACGTATAAGTAATTTCTTTGTTGTTTTTCGCTTTCGCCGTAAAGACTACGGTAGCAGGATTGCCCGTCACGTTGGTAACGGTCAAAGCTTTGGCGCTCTCTACCGTCTTTGCGGGCGCTTTCGCCGAAGTCGCCGTACAGCCGGTAGCCGTATAGTCTATTATCGAATTTATTCCGTAACCACCCGCAACGGTCGGCGTCAAAGTAAGTTGCGTCGCGTCGGAAGGATAGTATACCGTATAACTGTAATTTTCACTGCTGAACGTGCCCGATAAGCCGTTTTGGGTCAAGCCCGTCGGCGTTGACGGACGCGTTACCGCTACTGCGACGGACGATAATCTGACGTAAGAACTCGTTACCGTCAAAGTGTAAGTTTTCGTAGTCGTCCCGTCCTCTGCCGTGACGAGAATATTTATCTGCGTTTCGCCGGTATTGCTCAACGTAATGGTCGCCGTTCCCGCGTTGTCAACCGCAGTATTGGGCGTTCCCGTGCCCGTTCCTATAAGAATTGACGCGTTGGAGTCCGTAAGCGTGGGCTTTACCTTAAAATTGTTGACAACGGATTTATCGGAAACGAAACTCATGCTGTCTTTCAAAGTCGAGTCCGACGACTTATAAACAGCCTCGTCCGGATTGCCGTGTCCGACCTCTAATTGCGCAAGCGTAGCGTCGTCGTTTGCCGCCGTTACGCCGCCGCCGACAACGGCTACGGTCTGCGTAACCAAACCTACCGCCTTGCCCGTGCCTCTCGGGTTGTCTATGTACGACGTTTTTTCGTCCGCGCTAAGGTAACCTATGTTGTTTTCGGGCGAAGGATTGGGTCCTTCCGTTATCATACCCATTCTTAAAGTAGTTATCGAAGTGGGCATAGACGGAGAAACGTCGAATTTGAACGTAAACGTCAAGGGGTTGCCCTTGCCCGCAGCACGAGGCGACCCACCGCCGACGTTACGGGAAATGGATATAAGGTATCCGGCGCTCGACATATTGAACTTATCGGTACAGGACGCGTCGCTGTAACCCTTATTGTTCATCTTCATGTTGCCCCAGTTGATGTCCTCGTAGTAATCGTCGTCGTCTTCGTCGTAATACTGCGCCACTGATAAGCACTTTGCAATGTCTTTATCCGCCGCTTGCAAATTGTCGGTAAGCGGACATATCAAAATAGATATTGCGCCGTATATAAGTCCCGGAATTTCTCTTTCCGTCGACAACGTAACCTTCAAGGTAATTTGTCCGCCGGGGACTATTCTGTCCTCCACAATCGAGAACTCTACGTGCGTCATCACGTCCAACGCCGAAGCAGGAGCGGGGTCAACACCGGGTTCCGATACGCTCAGAATTATTCCGGTGGTGACCAAGCTCACTGTAATCATTATTATCAATATCGGCACTAACGCCTTTTTGAGTTTAGTATTCACAAGCACTCCTAGTTATGCTGATTAGTTTTTGTTTCTTAAATATTTATTCTTCGGGGAACCAGTAGTAATCGGTAACGAAGCTCTTCTCCTTGATTATCTTGCTTATTTCGGTGTTATCCGTTGCGCCGATAGAACCTACGTTGGAAACGTAAGCCGCCAACCTGAATTCCGCCGTCGCAAACGGCACTCTTTCCGAAATGTGCTGGTTCATTCTCGTATTGTCCGCAGAGTCGATAAGTCCGTTGCCGTCTACGTCGCCCAAAATCGAAAGATATATGGTTTCAGTCGGGGTATCGCCCGCTCCGAAATCTATTCTCCAACCGGTAGCGACCGCGTACAACGGAGAGTCGGCGTTCTCCGCGTAATCCGCCGTCAAGTTTCCTCTGTCGTAAACGAGGTTGCCTACGTCGGTGTAAATCTTAACGAGGCTCAAAAGATTGTCCTTTATTTGCCCCAAGAACATATTTATCGTCGTCATAGGTTCTATTTGTCCGAGGATAAAGCGTTCGAAATCCAAGTCGTCCACACCGTGAACCATGCCCTTCTCCCCGTAAGTTCTACGGTAAGTAAAGGAGTCGACGTCTTCCTCGAATATGAACTGATAACCGCAGTCGAATACGAATTGCAGCATTTCGGGTGCGGAAAGAATAGCCTTATACGTAGCGTCGTTGCCGGCTGCCGCGATAACTCTTATGGTATAAGTACCCAAAGGTTGCATTTTGTTTTCGTCGTAAGCTACGCCGTCAACCTCAATGCTTGCTCCTTCTGCAACAACTATCTTCATAGCCCCTTCGAAAACGCTCTCATCCATAAGGTAGAAAAAGTAGTCTACGGAGTTTTCGGTTGCTTTCGTCGCGTCGCTGTTGTAAGTTTGAACTGCGCCCGCTACGGTAAAGCCCTTAATCGTCGCGTCGTCGCTGAGCGCGATGAAAGTAATGGTATAAGCCTGTTTCGTAACGCCGTCCGCCGCCGTTGCCGTTATTACGACGCTTGCGCCGTTTACAATGCTAGCCACGCTGAACGCGGTACCGCTGGTCGCCGTAGCGTCTACCGTACAGTCGTTGCCGGTTATCGCAAGCGTATCGCTTATTCCGTACCCGCTCAAAACGGTAGCCGTCATTTGTATAGTGGAATTGGGCTTGACGTTTGCGTCGTACAAGAACGTATCTTTATCAAACTCTCCTTTCAACCCCAACGTAGTCAACGTCGGATCGCCTGCGTCTATCGCAAGAGCGCCTAACCTTACGTAAGAGATTATTACTTCTATTTCATACGTTTCCTCTATTCCGGACGGTGAGGTAACGACCAATACTATCTTGCCGTTGCCGTCGGGAACGGGTAACTGTCTTACCTCGCCCGAAGCTATATTGTCGGTAGGCACGTAAGTGGGCGTTCCGTCGGAAACTCCGACTTTTGCCGTAGCGTTCTCGTTGGATAACGTGGGTTTAACGAATATTTTATCGTCGGGACCGTTGATTACGTATTGCAAGGGAGCCGTCAAATCTACGGGAGAAAGTTCGGTCGCGCTCGGTCCCATTTCCAACTCGGCAATGGTGTTGTCGTCTTCTTCGGACATGATGTCTATCGTCCATTGTCCCGCGTCGATTTTACCTTTCGTCTTTTCGCCGGGCATTATACTGTGACTCATCTTGTCCGTTCCCATAGAAACGTTGTTGGTCGGCGTATACTGTCCTTGCGCGTTGGGTACTTTCCAGAAGCCGAAAGTAATGCTCTCCGCCTCGATATCTTCCGCTGCCGTAAATACGAAGTCGAAAGTTGCGGGCTCGTTAGCGCGTTTTTGCTTTTTGGCGCTAACCGTACCGCCTGCGTCCTCCGAACTTATCGCCATACGAATGGCGCCCGCATTCAGCGAAGCCGTATTACCGTCTAAAAAGCTCTCAGAACCTGAGTCGGAATAGCCGCCTTTCGTGCTGAAATATAAGTTCGTTTTAGCAACGAAGTCCTGCGGGTTCTTTTCGTCTACCTCGTCAACGAACGGAGTCAAAGTCAGCTTTTTGGCTATGGCTTTATCGAAGCCCGTCCCGTCCGGAAGCAAAGGTCCGAACGTCAAGTCGATTGACGACCAAGTCGTATCCGCCGCGTCCGCGCCCAGATAGGTCACCGTCATCGTAAGAGTAAAAGTGCCGCCCTTAGCCAGTTTTTTGCCGCCTAAGCTATCGGAAAATTCCACTTTCATCGTTACAGGCATGTCCGCCGCGGCGGCGTCGCCTATATCACTAAATAATATAGTTAGTACAATTGTCGTAGCAATAAATAAGACTAAACAAATCGTTATCAGTTTGCGTTTAGTTTGCGTTTTCATTGATAATACCTCCTTTATATGCCAGTCTATTTACTATACCACGATACAGCTAAGAGTCCCTCAGCGTATCGTGATATTATCGTTTTCGTTATACTACATTTTAAAAACTTTGTCAACAATATTTCTTCATTTTATAGTGTATTTGACAATAAATGGGTTTTTTTGGGGGATAATTGCCATTTTTTGCCTTTGTTGACGCCGTTTTTGTCGTAAATTATTGCTGAACGTTCTCCTCGCTCTCCTCTTCCTTGTTCTTCTTCCTCTTCAACAAGATGATGAGCAATACGATAAGACCGGCAAGTACCAACGCTCCGAGTACGCCGATTATGACGTAGAGGACGGTGTTCGAATCGCCTTTGGGCGCTTCGACCGGTTTCTTGGCAACGTTGAACTTAACGGTGTAGTCGTTGCTGACCTGTCCGTCTTTGGATTTTACGGTAAGTACGACCAAACCGCCGTTTTCGCCGACCGTCACGACGAACGCCTCTCCGCTCTCCGCGGTTTCTGCCGCGGTGCAATCGGAAGTCGCCGCTACGCTTATAGTCTCATTGACGTTCATTCCCTCGAAAACGGTAGCCGTAAGGCTGACGTTGGTTTCGTCCGCTGCGGGCAAATCGATTTCGTAGTCGAACGCGTGGGGATGGAAAGTGCTCTTAAAGCTTTGATTTTCACCGTTTACGGTCAAATCGAACAAATACGCGCCCGCTCTCCATATTTCTACGTAGTAGGTCGAAACTTCGCCGCTTGCGTCCGTAGTTTGCAACACTATTCTATCGAATTTCGTCGATAAATCGGCGTAAAATTCACCGTTTGTGGATATCGATTCGGAGGGAACGAAATTTTCCGAACCGTCGGAAACGCCAACGACCGCGCTTATTCCGGCGCTGAAAAACGGAACCAAGATTACTTCCTCGGCTGTTTCGCTCACTACAAACTTGAAGACGTTGTCGTCCTTTTCGTACGCCGCGAGTTTTCTCGCTTCGGATACGATGTCGAAAGACGTAAATTTATCGTCGCCCGTGTTTTTGCCGTGCGTGGATATAAGCCTGACTATATCCGTGCTCTTTATGTCGATAAATCCTTCCGAAACGGCCGTAGGTAAAATAGAATGTTGATGCGCTATATATTTGGTAGACGCAGCCCATTCTTCGCCGTATCCGTAATAAACCGTAGAATTTTGTATTTCCTTAGTGGAAAAACCGAACATTATTATATCGTCGTCGAGATCGTCTGCAACTTCTATGGTTATTTCGAACGTAACGGGCTCGGAAGCGTGCTTTAAACCTCTGCCTCTGCCGGTGGGGTCTATTTCGTCGCCTTTGGCATACACGGAAATACGGATAGCACTTTGAGTGGTGCCCGTCGTGCTTTGCAACTGGTCGGAACACCCGATAGTGCTATATCCGGCGCCGCCCAAATACAAATTGGTAGCGCATATCGCGCCGCCTTCCTCTTCGTCATCATCTTCGCCCGTATCGATGTCCAACGTCTTTACTCTGAGCTTCGAAGCGATATTTGCGTCGAATTCCGTCTTATCCTGAGTAAGCGGTCCGACTTGGAGATCGAAAGAAGCCCACATAGCGTCCGAGTCTGCGCTTGCGTCCGAAGATACCGTCACAGTAAGCTTAAACGCTTGACCTTTGTACATTCTTTGACCGTTCAAGTCGTCTGAGAGTTCGAATTTCGTCGACGTAGGACGTTTACCGGCTGCAAATGCCGCTTCGTCTTCCGCGCCAAAAACCGAGTTTGCGGCCAAAAAGCCGCAGCAAACAGCAACGAACAGCATTATCGCAGTGAAAATTACCGTCGTCAGTTTCCGTGTGAGCACATTTTTCATTTCTTTATCCTCTTTATAAGTATTTTTTTATTAGTATTTTTCGTATTTTAGTCGTTTGCGCCGTCTACGACTATTGTCGACTGCACGGCTTAGTAGAAGCGGCAAAATTCCTTTCTATTATCCGCCGTTTTTTGCGAAAACGCAAGGTTTTCGGCAATATCTTCCTCTTTTGCCTCTTACCGTGCCCTCTGATGCGCCGCCGATAAGGGGGCGTAGTAGCGGGTAATTTTTTCCGAAACCGAATGGAAGTTTACTGTCGTAAACGACTGCACGGCTTCGGGAAAACGGCAAAATTCCTATCTATTATCCGCCATTTTTTGCGAAAACGCAAGGTTTTTGGCAATATTTTCTTCATTTTGCCGCGTAAAGTGCCCGCTAATACGCCGCCGGCTATTCCTTCTTGTAGCTGAAATAATCCTCTACCGTAGTTTTTTCCTTGATTATCATATTGATAGTCGTAGAATCCATTGCGCCGATCGAGCCGTTGTTTACAACCATTGCCGCAAGCATGTACTCTGCGGTAAAGTCCAATCTACCCTTAATGTAGCGGCTGATTACCGTATTGTCGTTTGCACCCAACTGTCCGTCGCCGTCGACGTCGCCCAGTACGCTTATATAGACTATATCTGCGTCTTCGCCGTCACCGTACTCTAAGCGCCAGCCGGTAGCTACCGAGAAAAGAACGTTGTCCGCTTGACCTGCGTAGTCGGACGTAAACGCTCCCGCCTCGAATACCAACTTATCCATATCGGTGTACAATCTTATGTTCTCCGCGTCTTTAAAGTTCGTCATAAAGGCGTTAAGCGTGGTTTTTTGAGAGATTTGACCCAAAACTACGCGTTCGAAGTCAATATCGTCCTTGCCGTGTTCCCAACCTGCTTCGGCGTACGTCGCACGGTAGATTTCGAGTTCGCCGCGGATATACAAGAACTGATATTCGGATTCGTCTGTAAGTTCCAGATATGACTTGCCTCCGACCGTCAGATTTGCGTATTCGTCGCTGACCAGTATGCTCGTAACGTTATAGTTGGTCGAACCGGACAACGTGCCGTTGACAAGATTCGGTAACATGAAGTAGTCGCCGCGCTCTATAACTTCCGACAATGCGTTCTCGCCTATCTCGGCGTAGATGAGCGGATTTACTTGGAGCGTGTTGCTCGTAAACAGCTCTTCTGCCGTCTTATCCGCGTCCGCGTCGATAAGTCCGTCGATAACAAGCACGTACCATTCGCCGTCGATTACTACCGGATTGCCCGTATAACGTACGGTTACGTCGATAGCCTGTATCGTAACGGTTAGTTCTCTCGCTATTATATTAAATATATGACTTACGTCGTTCGGGTCGATAACGTAATCGTTGCAGGACTCGCCCAACAAGTCGACTAAGTTTACGTCGTACGGTCCGACTTCGGTTCCGCCGCCGCCGCATACGATAATCAGGTCGTCGGTCTCAGCAAGCAAATTCGGTATGAATTCGGGTTGCTGGAACTCACCGTTATACTGTTTAGTCAGTATCGCATTAAACGTAAGCGTGGCGGGGGTTATCATATAATAAGCGTTTATCCTAGTCGGGTCGTCTTTGACGTGCTGGCTTATGACGTAGTTGGTGTCCACAAGTCCGGTCGCCGTCGCAAGGTAAGCCGTATCGCGAACGTGTATGCCGTCGCCCTCTACGATTACCTCGACCTCGTCGCCGTTCAACGTATTGATAGCGCGTGCGGTCGGAACGTTGACTTTGCCGTTATATACTACGCTCAATTCACCCCATTCTATGTCTACCGCGTAAGGCTGAATCTCGTAAACGGTGGATATATTCGTGCCGCCCTCTACCGTGTAGTTGGAGTTGTCGACAGCCATTGCCGTAGCCACGTTGTCCGTGCCCGCATTTTTCTCACCCTGTATTTCGGTGACGAAGACGTCGTCGCCCGCCAGCGCGTCGATAACTATCGCCGTGGGAACCTGCTCCTTACCGTTATATATAAAGGTCGGGTAGTTCCAGTCGAGCGTAACGGGACGCGGCTTGATCGTGAACTGAGTGGATATATTCGTGCCGCCCTCTACCGTGTAGTTCGGGTTGCTTACGGAAACGACGGTTGCTACGTTGTCCGTTCCGGCGTTTATTGCGCCGACGACTTCAAGTTCGTACTCGTCGTCGCCGACCAAGTTTCCTATCGAAGCTATGGGCTTTTGCTCGGTTTGGTTGTAGGTAAACTCGGGATACGTCCAGTTGACAACAATCGGACGCGGATTGATGGTAACCGTTATCCTCTTTGCCGTCTCTCTGTACGTGGTCGTTTCGCTTACGTATATGATGACCGTAACTTCGCCAACACCCGTCGGCATAAGTACGTATCCGTCCAGCGTTGCCGAACCCGTACCGTCGTTAGCGATGTCAATCGATATCGTGCCGTTTTCCTCGTTGCCTATAACGTTAAGCGTCAAAGGCGTGCCGTAGACAGCTTCCGCTACTTCGAGTTGGACGGGCGCTTCTTTCTTGACTATTTCGATAGTGCCGCTCGCCGACGCGAACGTGTAGTTTTCCGTTTCGGGCATCGATACGGTTACGTAAACCTTACCGAGCTTGGTACCGGTAATCATCTTTCCGTCGATAGTCGCCGTGCCGGTGCCGTTACGAAGCGTAAATCTAAGCTCGCCGTTGTCGTTATTGCCGCTGACTACGATTTCCGTCGCCTCGCCGATGGTGGCTTCTTTGGTTTCGATAACGAGTTTTGCGCTTATCTTATTGATTTTGAACTGCGGAGCGTATACGCCTTTCGTGTTCTCGCCGATAGTGTAATTCGGGTTGGTAAGGCTTTCGACGTAAGCGGTATCGTAAGTACCCGCGTTTATCTGACCGCCCGCAACTTTTGCTTCGCATTCGTCGCCGTTTTGAAGTCCTCCGATTGCCAAGACGCTGGGCGCTTGCATAATATCCTTTTGATAATCGAATTCGAGAGTGGACTCATCCCATTCGATGAGCGTAACCTCTATCGGTTTTATCGTAACGTCGAACGTGCGTACGGTTTCCGAGAAGTTATCGGTCTCCTCTGCCGTCACTTGGACTATTACTCTACCGGCTTTTTTCGCCGTTAGTATCCATTTGCCGTCCGTATACGCGACCGACGCCTCGCCGTCGTCATCTGTCACGTTGATGTTTATCGTCGGATTTTCGTTGAGTCCGTTAATAATCAATTCAAGCGTGTCGAGATAGGTGACCGTAGTATTTTCCAGCGAGAAGATTTGCTGCGGCGCCAAAATATTGACGTCTTTGTAGCAGCTGCCGGATTTGTAGTTGTCGGATTCCGCAACGAACGCTGTAATTCTCAACTGACCCTTGCGCGTTCCCATCAACTTGCCGTCCGCTTCGATAACCGCCTCGCCGCCGTTCTCCTCAGCGGTAATTGAGTACGTAACCTTCGCTTCACCGTTGTTGCCGCGCAAATCTATCGCCTCGGCAGTGCCTGCCCAGAAGCTGTTGTTGGTGATTTCCAATTCAAGCTCCGCCTTGTTGATGATAAAGTCGCACGCGGTGCTTATCTCGCTCGCGCTAACCGTATAATCTGGATTGGACAGTTTGACTACTCTCGCCGCAAGGCCGCCGTAGTAGAAGCCTGCGTTCGTCTGTCCGCCGCCCACGACTATTTCGCGTATTTCGTCGCCGTTGACTAGGTTGGTGACCGTAGCTTTGGGCGTATGCTCATTGCCCGTGTAGTCGACTTCGGTCTCCGTCCATTCGAACGTAGCTACGCGCGGGGTTATCTCAATCGTCTTTTCGAACCTCGCCAGTTTGTAATTTTCGGTTTCGGGAACGATTACCGTAACCACGACTTTGCCCGCGTGCAAGGTTTTGAGTACGTTGCCCTCTATTCTCGCACGAGCGGCTTGGGGATTTATAACTTGATAGAACGGATCGGGTTCTTCGACCTCCGGTTCCTGTCCTTCGGGAGTGGGTTCGACTTCTTCGACGTAATTTCTAACAATATAGATTACGCCCGCTCCGCCGTTGAGCTCCGTCATGTTGCCGCTGAGGCTGAGCGTCAAGTCGTCGCCGTACATAACCGTCGTTTCTTCGAGGTCTATCGGGTCGCGAGTTATCTTATTGACCCTTATCTCGAACGTACCCTCGTAAGGATAGTAGTTGTCATTTCCGGTTATCTCCATGTTTATCAAAACCGTACCGGCTTTTATCGGCGTGAACGTCATACCGACGAGGTTTGCGTCACCCGTGCAGCCCGCTTCGTCCGCAAGGATAACCAACATAATGTCGGCGTCTTCCTCTTCGTCCTCGAAGAAGAGTACGACTCTAAGCGTTGCGACTGTGCCGTAGTCGACTTCGGACGGTAACAAGCTCGGGTTCAAACGCGCTTTGGTTATCTCGAAGTCTACGGTTTCTTCCGTTAAGGTGTAGTTGCCGCTGTCTTCGCCCTCTAAGCCTACCGCCGTGGACTGATAAGTGCCTACGACCTTGCCGCCCGAACCTTCCGAGAATTTAACCGCGCAATCGTCGCCCTCGAACGTGTTGATCGTTGCCGTGCGGTTTTGCCATCTGCCGTTGTACTCTTGCGTCTTCGGACCCCAAGTAATCGTCACTTTGAAAGGCTCTATTTCGTAAGCAGTTTCGATATTTTCCGCGCCTTCGAGCGTGTAGTTGTCTTCGTCGGACAGGGTGTTCGCTCTCGCCGTGTGCGGACCCGCAGGGGTCTTGCCCTCTATCGGATTGCCTTCCGAATCGAGCGCTACCACACCTACCGTTACGACGTCGCTTCCGACGGCGTTGGTAACTCTTGCAATGGGCACTTGTTCCTCGCCGTTGTAGATAAAGTCGCCTTCCAACCACTCTAAGGTCACTACGCGTTTGTTGACTTCCACCGGTACTCTTACCGAGGTCGCGTTGTAATCCGCATTGCCCGCCGAACTTATAACTACGTACACGATACCCGCTCTCAACGGTCTTAATACGTTGCCGGCGTCCAAAACCGCCATATCCGCGGATTCGGCGTCGATGTCGAACGTAACGTCACCGAAGATAAGGTTGCCGTTTTCGTCCAAATAGTATCCGTCGTTGTCGTCGACTTCCAGTACAAGCGTATAGCCGTAAGTCATCGCGTCTTGTTTGAGAGCAAGCGTTGCGTAGCCCCTTTCGATAATAATCTCGCCTTCTACCCAACCCGCTTCGGTGTTTTGGGTCTCCGCTATGTCTACGTGAACTTTGACTTTGCCGACTTTGTTGCCGAGAATCATATCTCCGCGCATTATCGCAATGGCGGCGTTTTCAATTATCTTGACGTTCATATCGCCGCCGCAAATATTGCCGTCGACCTCTATCAAAGTGGGCTTGCCTACCTCGACCGTCGTCGTCTTCAACGTCAGCGTAAGCGGCGCGCGCTTGATTACGTAGTCGCAAGTAAGATCCGTGGCTATCACGTCGTAATTCGGGTTGGTCAAGCCTATGATGCTCGCAACGTGCGAACCGGCGTTCACTTCCCAGCCGATAACTTCGACTTCGCCTATCTTGTCCTCGTCGCCCTCTATCACGCCGGTGACCGTAGCCGTAGGTCCTTGCTCTTCGCCGTTATATACGAACTCGGTCACGTCGTCCCAAACAACGGTTACCATTTTCGGGCTGATTTGGAAAGTAGTCGTTAAATTCCTGCCGTTTTCGAGCGTATAGAAGCGGCTGTCCGCGCCTTTGAGCTCGATTACCGTAGCGACGGCTTCCGGCGACGCGTCTACCGCGCCCTTGACCTCTATCCAGCAGTCGTCGTAAACGGGCTCCGTGCCGTTCATGCTCTTGATAACGAGGTTGTGTATCGCAGCTACGGGAGCGTGCTCGTCGCCGTCGTAGATAAAGCTAACGAAATGGGACACTTTGTTCTCGTCGTCTTCCTCTTCCGCTCCCTCTTCTTCCTCGTCGTCCGCGCTGCTCGGCTCTTGCACTCCCCAAACGATTTCTACGGGGCGCGGAGAAATGGTTATTTCAAACACGGTCTCCGCCGCGGCGTAGTTTTCGGTCGCGGGAACGCTTACTTCTATCTCTACCGAACCTATGCCGACCGCCGTGAGCATGCCGCCGTCGATAACGATTATGTCTTCACCGGTAAGTATCTTGTATTGACATTCGCTTCCGCCTGCAACGCTGAAATTGAGCATCAACATTCCGCCGTATACCATTTCTGCTTTGGAAATCTTGATTTCTCTGTCCGCAGGCAGTATCTCGTAATCACAGCCGGGGTCGTTGGTTACCGTATAGTTCTTGTTAGTCGTTCCGTCCGCGGCAACAAGCTTGCCGACCGACGCGTGGTGGTTGCCCGCAGTCGTTTGCTTGCCCGCAACGCTTACCGTACAAATGTCCGTTACTCCATCGGTGTTGACGCAAAGGTTGGTAACTACCGCCGTAGGTCCTTGCTCTTTTCCGGTGTAAATAAGCAATTTGTCGCTCCATTCTATCTCGGCTTCCAAAGGCGCAATGTTGAATCTCGTGCTCGCGCCGACTACGCCCTCGACCGTATAGTTGGTATTGGAAAGCTCCAATACTTTCGCTTCCAAACGGTTGCCCGCGTTGACGTATTCGTTTATCGACGTTGCCGTGCACTCGTCGCCGTCGAGAATATTTCCTATCGTTGCCGTCGGATGTTGCGGCTTGCCGTTGTAGACTTTTTCAGTGTCGCTCCAAGTTACCGACACCTTTATAGGCGTGATGGTAAACTCTTGCTCGACGTTGGTTCCGCCCTCGATCGTGTACTTATCGTTGCTTACGCTGAGCGCTTTCGCCGTATAAGTAGCCGCGTTGATTTGCGGATCTGTCAAAGTAACGATGCCGGGGTCGCTGTTTACTAGGTTGGTAATAGTAGCCGTCGGCAAGTGCGGATTGCGGTCGTACTGGAACGTCAAGTCGTTCCATTCGAGCACGACGGGTCTCTTGCCTATCGTTATCGGCATAGTTACGGTCGCTTCGTTGTAGTTTTCCGTTTGCGGTATGTACGCCTGCAACACTATATTGCCTATATCTCTCGCAACGAGTCTGTTGACGTCGATAAGTACTTTATCCGCTCCGCTCGTCGCCGTGTATACGACTTCGCCGTGTCCTTTGTTGCCATTTACCGACAAGTTGACCGTATCGCCGTAAACTACCTTGTCTTTATCCAGTTCGATAGTGGGCTCCAAATCGGCTCTTATTATCTGGAACGAAGTGGACTGTCCCGGAACGAGTTCGTAGTTCGTGTTGGGCGCGCCGTGTCCGTCGGTTAAGCCGACCGCCGTCACCGTGTAAGTGTTGACGTTTATGTGTTTTTGGTCTACTTCGACTACGCAAACGTCACCCGGAACGAGCTCGTTTACCGTGCCCGTAGGTGCTTGCGGCTCTCCGTTGTAGACGAGCGTGGTGTTGCTCCAACTAATCGTTGCGGAACGCGGGTCTATCCTGAACCCATACTCCAAATTGCTGTCGCCCAAAACGTAGTTGCCGTTGGAAAGCCCGATAGCTTTCGCAGTATGCGGTCCCGCCGCCTTGGCGCCTTCGACTTTTACGGTGCAAACGTCGATTACGCCGTCGTCGTTAGTGCAAAGATTGCTTACCGTTACATCCGGATATTGCTCTAAGCCGTTATAGATGAGCACCGCGGTATTGCTATCCCAATCAAGTTGCGCCGTAACGGGGGTTATCGTATAGTTGGTTATCTTTCCGTTGTACGGAACGTAATCCTCATTATCCACCGTTACTTCTACGGTGTAAGAACCGACGTTTATGCCCGAACCGGTGACGGTAGCAACCTCGCAGCTGTCGCCCGTTAAGAGTCCCATGCCCGTGGTCGAAGCCGCTTTGCTCGTTGCGGGGCTGGGCTGTTGCGTCTTGCCGTTGTAGATTACCGTCGTAGTTCCCCAGTCTATCTGTATGGGTCTCGGATTTACCGTAACGGTATACTCGACCGTGGTCTCCGAATAAGTTGCCGTAGCCGTACCGTGAGCGGTAACTACGACTTCGCCCGCATGTAACGTATGCAAAATTCCTTCCGCGTCTACCGTAGCTATACCGTTGTTTTCGGGAACGGAATAAGTTATCGTAGAGCCGCTGGGAGCGTTCTTTACTCTCAGGTCGAGCGTTTCGCCGTATATTACGGTCGTCACGTCGGGACGTAAGGTTATTTGCGTAAGGTCGACTATTATGTTTGCCGTAATAACGCCGCCCTTATAATGCGCGGTTTCGCTTACCGTAGCCTGTACCGTTACCGTTCCTATCCTTTGCGGAGTGAATTTAAAGCACGGAACCGTAACGTAGTCGTATTTCTGCGTAAGCGCATTCCAACGAGGCACTTCTTCCTCATATTTAAAGCTTGCGCCCGTATCGCCTACGCTTATGCCCGTAAAGGTTATTGTCGCGTTTTCGACGTTGCCCGTTACGTACGGTCTGCATTCCGCTTTGCAGTACGCTTTGGTGGGCATAATCTTGATATTCGCCTCTTCAAGCGAAATCTTGTTGATTGCAAAGGTCTTGTAAATATCTTCGCTTGCAAGACGGTAGTTGCGCGCTATATCGCTGCCGGCTACGTTGTCGACAACTCTCGCTTCGACGTTGTATTGTCCTACTTCCGTCCATGCCGCAGGCGTGCTCGTCGCGCGGCGGTAAACTTTAACGCTGATAGCCTCGTCGCCGTCAAGTATGTTTCCGTCGCCTTCGAAAGTTACGGTAGGCGACTGAGACGCGCCGTTGTAGCTGACCGAAAGATTATTCCAGTTTACTTTGAGCGTGCGTTGCGTTACCACCAAAGTCGCCGTAATGGTTGTCGGCAAGTAAGGCAAGCTCGGATTGTTCTTGTTGCCCTCGATCTCCGCCGTTATGGTGACCGAACCCGCTTTCGTCGCATGCAACTGATCGCCGTTCAAGTCCGCATAGTCTGTATTTGCTATCGAATATACTACGCTACCCATCAATTCGGGGTCGTATACGGTAAGCGCAAGCGTAAGGTCGTCGCCGTATTCGACGGTAGTCGCAACGAATTTCGCCGGAACTTTGCCGGGAACAACCGTTATCTCTTTATACGCGGTCGCGCCGTAGTAGTTGTTGGTTTGCGCAACGTCTACCCTGACTTTTACCTTCTTGGTAAGGTCGGTATCCGAAGACGTCAAGTATCCGTTTGCGTTGATAGTCGCTTTGCTCGCAGTCACCACGCTGTCGGGCGCTATCGAATAGGTAAGCTTGCCGTTTTCGAGGTTTCCGCTGACTTCTATCAAAGT
>CAYVEU010000010.1:0-21229 GCA_964450015.1 uncultured Christensenella sp.
CCATTAAAACGACGGGCAGGAGCATACCGACTATGTAGAAAACCGACCTTACCGCCTGAATTATCGTCCGCTCGTTATAATCGGTACTCATCTCGACCGAGAACGCGCCCACGGGAGTGTAATACATTGTGTTAAAGGTTCTTAAAAGTATCAAAAATACCGTAAACCATACGAAAATGCCGCCCGTTGACATCGTTTTATACGGAACGTACCAAACGGCGATAGCCGACGCCATCATGCCGATTAGTCCTATAAGCATAAAAAGATGCCTTTTGCCGAACAGTTTAGAGTTGAAATTATCGGAAATATAACCCATAATAGGGTCGCTTATCGCGTCGAAAATAACGGCAATACCTACGGCGATACCCATTAGCGCGGCGAAGCCCGCACCCACGCCGGGAAGCGCCATCGTGCCGAAAGAAACTATGTACGTCGCAACCGTACAACTGACCAAGCTATATCCTAAATCGCCCAGTCCCAGCGCAATCATATCTATTTTGCGCACGCGGTTGCCTCCGGCTGTTTTTGCAGTTAAACCCATTTGCCACCCCACAAAAATAATATTCTTTATATTAAAGTATAACATATGTCCAATAATTTGTAAATACCGAAAAATTACTTAGATGTGGACCTAATCAAGCGCTTTACGTCCCCGAATGAATGTGCGCTAAGCGTTAAAGCGGTTAATACTTCTATTTTATCTATATTGCTTTAACGTTAAAAGCGGATATTTTGAGCAAAATTCGGGGACTTTTCCGAAAGTCTTCGACTACCGTAATAGGGGTATCCCCGCCGTGCTTGTCGCGGTGGGGAAGAGGAGCAACCCCGTAGTATCCCGCGAATTTGCGTAGCATATTCGTAGACGGAGAGTGTTGCGACGAAGTACAGTGACAGTTCGGTTTCGAAAAAAATCACTTAATTCTGCCCACTCCTAGATTACTTCGCCCGACAAACGCTTGCGCGGAAATTCACTCGCCGCCGCGGACGCTTTGAACCGAAACGCCTCTCTCCGAACTATTCGGTGCCGCGAGTGGTTTTATATTGTTGCAAATTTTCCGATTATTTGTTATATTAGTATATGCGCGCGTATGCGGAACGATTTTAAGGCCGTTAAGTGAGTATGCGCGAATTAATTTGCGAGGTAAATATGAAATATATCGTTATTTTAGGCGACGGAATGGCGGATTACAAAAAAGGTCCTTTGGGCTTTTCCACCCCGCTCGAACTGGCAAAAAAACCCAACATCGACGCTTTGGCGAAAGACGGCGCGGTAGGTTTGATAAAGACGGTCGCAAACGGTTTAAAACCCGGCAGCGACGTGGCGAATTTGAGCGTTCTCGGTTACGACCCCGCCGTATGCTATACGGGACGGAGTCCGTTGGAGGCGCTTTCCATCGGCGTTCCTATGACGGATAGGGACACCGTTTTTCGCATTAACACTGTTACCTTGTCCGAACCCGACGAAAGCGGAAGCTTCGAATCCCGCGTTATGATAGATTATTCGGCGGGAGAAATTTCCACCGAAGAAGCGACGGAAATCATTAAGACCATAGAAGAAAATTTGGGCGGCTTCGGTATGGAATATCACGCGGGCACGAGTTACAGAAACTGCGCGATACTTCGCGGAAAACTCGCGAAAGCCGAATTTACGCCGCCGCACGATATTTTGGGCAAAAAAATCGGAGAATATTTGCCGGCGGGCGAAGACGGGGAATTTTACCGCGGTATTATAGAAAAATCCGCGGAACTTTTGAAAGACCACCCCGTAAACGCCGCGAGAACGGCGCAGGAAAAGAACCCCGCCAACGCTATTTGGTTTTGGGGACTCGGCACGAAACCGTCGCTGGAATCGTTCGAGAAAAAATACGGACTTAAAGGCGCGATGATAAGCGCGGTGGACCTTTTAAAGGGAATTGCCGTCGGCGCTAATATGGACGTTATCGAAGTAGAGGGCGCGACGGGAACGCTTAGCACCAACTTCGAAGGAAAAGCCAAGGCGTGCGTGGAGGCGTTAAAGACCCACGACTACGTTTACGTCCACATGGAAGCCCCTGACGAATGCGGACATCAGGGCGACCCCGAGGGCAAAGTAAAGGCTATCGAAAAAGTCGACGAAGTAGTAGGATATATCGTCAACGCGCTGAAAGACGAAGAAGAGGGATTTTGCATCGCGGTGCTTCCCGACCACGCGACCCCGCTTTGCCTGCGCACGCACGTTTCCGACCCCGTGCCCTATCTCGTCTACAACTCTCTCCGCCCCGCAAAAAGCGGCATAGCTTTTACCGAAGAAGCCGCGCAGAATGGACTTTATTTAAGCAACGGACGAGCTCTCATGCAACTTATGCTGAGAAGCTAAAACCCGATTAAGGAGCACCTAAAATGAAACAATTGGATACCAAACAACTAAGACGCGCATATCTTGACTTTTTTGCCGAACGCGGACACGCCGTCATACAATCCGCGTCGCTCATCCCCGACAACGACCCGACGGTACTCTTTACCACCGCCGGCATGCACCCTCTCGTTCCTTATCTTCTGGGCGCGAAGCACCCTCAGGGCAGCCGCCTTTGCGACGTTCAAAAATGCGTGAGAACGGGCGATATAGACTCGGTCGGCGACGCGACGCACTGCACGTTTTTCGAAATGCTCGGCAACTGGTCGCTCGGAGATTATTTTAAAAAGGAAAGTATAACTTTCAGCTACACGCTGCTTACCGAAGTGCTCGGTATTCCGGTCGAAAAACTCGCGGTGAGCGTTTTTGCGGGCGACGAGGATTGCCCTCGGGACGATTTCAGCGCGGAAACGTGGATTTCTCTCGGAATAAAGAGAGAAAACGTCTATTATCTACCGAAAAAAAACAACTGGTGGGGACCCGCGGGCATAACCGGTCCTTGCGGTCCGGATACGGAAATTTTCGTGATAACGAGAGAGGAAAAGTGCGGCGAAGACTGCTCCCCTGCCTGCGATTGCGGACGGTTTGTGGAAATTTGGAACAACGTGTTTATGGAATACGACAAGAAAGCCGACGGCACCTACGCCCCGCTTTCGCAAAAGAACGTCGATACGGGCATGGGACTCGAAAGAACGGTCGCCATGCTAAACGGGTTTGAAACCGTCTATGAAACCGACGTGTTTAAGCCCGTTATGGACCTTTTGAGGCAAAAAAGCGGCAAAGACGACGTTCGTCCGATGAGAATAATCGCCGACCACATAAGAACCGCCACCTTTATGCTGGGCGACGAAAAGGGCGTTACGCCGTCAAACGTCGACCAAGGCTATATTTTGCGCCGTCTTATCCGTCGTTCGGTTCGGTTTGCGAGAGTTTTGGAACTTGACAATTCGATTTTGACGGAAATAAGCAAAAAATATATCGAAATTTACGGCGAGCACTATAACGAACTCAACGTAAACGCCGAAAAAATCGTTTCCGAGCTCGAAAAGGAAATAGAGAGATTCAACAAGACTTTGGAAACGGGACTCAAAGAGTTCGAAAAGCTGTTAAAGTACATTCAAAACAACCGCATAAGCGGAAAAGCGGCGTTTAAATTATACGATACGTTCGGCTTCCCCATCGAAATGACGTTGGAGCTTGCCGCGGACAACGGCGTTACGGTAGACGAAGAGGGATTTTACCGCGCGTTCAAAGAGCATCAAGAGAAGTCGCACGCCGGCGCGGAGCAAAAATTCAAAGGCGGGCTTGCCGACAACTCCGTCGCGACCAGCAGGCTGCATACCGCGACCCACCTTTTAAACGCTTCGCTTAAAAAGGTATTAAACGCCCCCGATATTCAGCAAAAAGGCTCGAATATCACGGCGGAACGCTTGCGTTTCGACTTCAACTTCCCCCGTCCCCTCACCCCCGAGGAAATCGACGCGGTGGAAAAAGAGGTAAACGACGCGATAAAAGAGGCTATCCCCGTAGTTTGCGAAGAAATGCCTTTGCAACAGGCGCGAGACAGAGGCGCGGTCGGCGTATTCGGCGACAGGTACGACGCTATCGTCAAGGTTTACACGATAGGCTCGCGCTCTATGGAGATTTGCGGCGGACCGCATGCGGGAAACACCGCTGACCTAGTAAACTTCAAAATAATCAAAGAACAGTCCTCATCGGCGGGCGTCCGTCGTATAAAAGCCGTTATCAACTTCTAAACGGCAAAACGGTCGAACAGCCCGAAACGGCGCAAAATAATTCGACGTCACAACAAAGAATAAACTGTTAAGGGTGGAATGAAATGAAAAAGAAACTTGTTTTTGTCCTTATTGTCATATTGATTTGCTCGACGCTTTGCGCAACGCTTTCGGCGTGCGGCGGAAAAAACGACGAAGGTAACGTTGCCGTTGCCAAGCCGGATATAAAGACCGCCTTGGGCAACTACGAAAAGCTTTCGGAAAAGAAATCGGACTTTTCGGCGACTATGACGGTCACGTTATACCGCAACGGCGCAAACGGCGAACCGGAAAATCTTTTCGTCAAAGAAAAACTTTCTCTCGCGCGCGTCTTAAACGGGGACAAAATTTACGCAAACGGCAGTTTGAAAACCGACAGCATTACCGCAAGTCTGCCCTCGACGTACAAATCCATACAGAGAATATTCAATAAAAATTACAACGAGGAAGAAGATCTCGTTTTACGCTATCTCGAAGGGAAGACCTCTTTTGAGGCAAAGCTCGGCTATACGGATGGGAATTACAACCTGAAAATGGCGTATTTGGACGAGCAAACCGAAAAAAACAGCTTTTGGGGCGCGACCGACAACGAGAGCGTGAACGCGCTCATCAAAGACTTTAAAATAAACGCCACGGTAGATATGAGCGAGTATTTGATGTCGACGGGTATAATCGACCTCACCGACGTATCCGAATGGCTCTCGGGCGACGCCGCTTCGAAATACATGTCGGAGCAAACGAAAAAATTTATCTACAACATAACGGCCGACCCCGACAAACTCAACGAATTGCTTTTTAAGTATATCGACAGATTCGCAAGCCTATTCGGAAAAGAGGACTACGCGGACGAACTTAAACTCTACGCGAGCGTTATTCCCATCGTAAAACAATGGATTTCTTTCGGACCGTCGGAAATAGACGCGACCGTTTCCAACAAGGGACTGCCCGAAAGCATGTCCACTTCCATGCAAATCAAACTTAATATAAACCGCGCGCAACTCGAAGACGTCGTGGGAATCCTTTTCGAAGAATCCAAAAAACAAATTTTGCCTTTTATAAACTCCCTCTTCACCCTGCTCAGTCTTACCGACACCGACAACGCCAAAGCCGGCACGATGGGAATAACGTTTGACTTTGCGATAAACGAAACGTTCTCTTACGATAAAGCCTCTTGCTCGCTGGAAAACGTGGACGGCGATTTGTTTATCCCCGCCGCCGTCGAAACCGAAAACCGCAGAGAGTTTATAATGAGAGAAAAAGCGGAAGAAGAAGCTTCGCCCGACCGCTCGTAAAATAGTGAATAATTGCGGATAAGAAAGGAGATATAAAAGCAAGTATCTTTTTAACTTTCAAAAATCGGAAACGATTATTTTCGATTTTTGCCCGCAAGGGGTTTGGGTGCGTAAGCCCCAAAAGTATAAAATAGGAATAAAACTAATTTTTACATAAGAAAAGAAAGACGGACTGTCTTTCTTCCTTATGAGTCGGACTTGCGCGGAATAAAAAATTTATCCGTCGTGTCGGGTTTACCCGACCGCGAGTAAATTTCCGCGCAACGAGTGGTCCGGCGAAGCATCGCTTGGTCCGAAACCATCACGTCGAATATATCTACAAGGAACGGAGCATGCCGTCAAAGCATTAAACCCGACAGCCCCCGCTACTGTATGAAAATAATAACCGTACGCCACTAAATAAGCGCAGAGTGCATAGTCGTGAGCTTTACGCAGTAAAATGATAAGAATTTTACCGCACGACTAAGACCGTCGCAAGTTTGGGAAGGCAGGTTCGCCGCTGCGATAGTCACCGTATCGCAAGACGTTTCGAGTCAGGATATTTGTAGTTATATAAATTCTATACGGAGGGTATAACCTATGAAAAACGCAAAACGACTTGCGGTTTTTCTGCTCGTCGTCTTTTGTTTGTCGGCAGTAACGTTCGCGTTTGCCGCGTGCACGGACAAGGGCAACGAGTATGAAAAAACCGTCACTATCGTTATCGGAGCGGGTGACAATAAGCTCGTATTCGATAATTACACCACAACCGCGCGATATCTTTTCGACGCGCTTAACGAACTCTCGAACCAAGAAACCGACCCGCTGAAAATGGGCGGAAGCTGGGGGCAGTTCGGTATGTTTTTAACCGAAATAGGTAATTTAAATGCCGAAAGCAACAGCTATATTTGCGTCCTTACGACCGATACCGATTATCAAGATATTACCGAATACGCGGTAACGAAAACGTATAACGGCGTAAATTTGGTATCCGCTACTTTGGGCGTTTCGTCCCTGCCGCTTAAAGACGGACAGACGTATCTATTTTGTTTGGTCGAGTTTTAATTGTCTAAATCGACGTTAGCAATCAAAAAAACGGTGCTTATCGCGGTTTTGGGCGCGAGCTTGAACGCGGTTAAGTTCCTGCTAATGTACATACCGAACGTGGAAGCGGTGACCTTCCTCATCTCGGTATACACCTACTGCTTCGGACTGTCCGTGGGGCTGCCCGCAACTCTCGTTTTTTGCACGTTAGAGGGGTTTATTTTCGGGTTCGACCCGTCGTGGCTGGTCGCGTACTTTATCCATTTCCCGTTTATAGCTGTCGTAAGCTACGCGTGCAAACTGCTGAAAATCAAAAATCCATTTCTTATCGCGTTTATTATCGGCGCGGCAACCGCGCTTTTCGGCTTCCAGTCCACTTTCGTATATTTCCTTATTGGCGGCGCAATCGGTAAACCCGACTGGTTGACGAGGTATTGGATAACTTATTCCTCGGGCGCGGCGTTCTATATCGCGCAAATCGTCACCAATCTCGTACTTATTTCGGTTGCGTTTAAACCTGCGACAAAGCTGCTTAATCGCCTCGGCGATTCGTATTTCGGAAGAAAAAAGCCGTTGTAGGGTGGCGCATTAACGGGGGCTTTACGCGACAAAATGAATTAAATTCTTTGTCGAAAACCAATGTTTTCGGCATAAATGGCGGATTATTGATAAGAATTTTGCCGCTTTTCCGAAACCGTCACCTACCGTACGTCGGTACGGCGACGGTTAGGTTTCGAAAAAAATCCTCCATTTCTGCACCGCCCTACATCAAACCGCATTAACGGGGGCTTTACGCGACAAAATGAATTAAATTCTTTGTCGAAAACCAATGTTTTCGGCATAAATGGCGGATTATTGATAAGAATTTTGCCGCTTTCCCGAAGCCGTCACCTACCGTACGTCGATTTCGGAAGAAAAAAGCCGTTGTAGACTTGTAATTTATTTATTTTGGTTATACAATATTAAATAGTTGACAGCTTTTCTCTTTTCCATTCGGTTTATCTTACATTGAAGGGAAAATTATGAGGAAAGGGGTGCAGGGGGATTGGCGCGATTCCCCCGCACTTTACTGAAAAATCAAAAATAGCCGCGCCGTTTGTCGTCCGTTAAGGCGATATTCCGCTTTAATATCGTCGGACGGCAATACCGTGGCGTGGGATAATTAAGGGGGATCCCCTTAATTCGCGCCAAAGTGCAGAAACCGCCTCGAAAGTAGGGTCTTGCTCGCTTTTTGCTTCTTTTTCGCGACTCGAAAAAGAAACCTTTAATGATTATGCACAGTGTTATTATAAATGGAAAAAAATACGCGGTAGAAGACAACGCGCCCTTAAAAGAGCCGTTGACCGAAGCGGGTTACCGCTTCCCGTGCGGCGGACTGGGAAAGTGCGGCAAGTGCCGTATCGAGTGCCCCTCTCTCGTAGTGACCGATTTGGACAGGCGGTTTTTATCGGCGATCCAAATTGAAAGCGGACTAAGGCTTGCATGCGACAAAAGAGTGACTTCTTCGCTCAATATAGACTGCGAAGTCGCCCCCGCGCCGGTTGCCGTAAAGCTGTCCGAGTGTCGCATAGCCGCCGTGATAACGGACGATGAAATCGGCGTATCCATAGTCGGCGACGAACTCGTCGAAACCGTCGTAAAGGCGAACCCTCTATCCTATTATAATAGCTTTGACGAAATGCTTACCGCATACGCGACCGACCCCGCAACGCTTACGAACGCTTTACGCGCGGTAATCGGGAAAGAGAGCGTGGAACTTTTCGAAAAATACGGCGCGGCGAAAGCCCTGTCTTCCGCAGTAGCCGCCAAAGGCATATACCTTAAAATTCTTGCCGGACTCCCCGCTTCCGCGGACGCGGACGAAGTGGAAAAGCTTGCCGAAAAGAGCACGTTCGGACTGCCGACCGAGAGCCTGTATATTCTGCCCTGTAAAGGCGACTTTTTCGGGGGCGAACTGTATGCGGAATGTATCGCTTTAAAGGAACGCAGCCTGTTTATCGACTGCGAAAAGACCGTCGCTTTTCTCCATATAGGCGACGAGGACGACGTGTCCGCGGCTATTTGGGACTGCGACTATTCGCCTTTTGCTCTACGCTGTATTAAAAGCGCGGTTAAATTTTTATTAAAGGACAAACCCGCGCCTGCCGTCTATCTCTACGGCAAAAACGCCTACATCGTGGAAGAAGCTTTGGAAAACCTGCCGCTTACCGTAATGCACCGCGAACGAGAAGACGAAAGCGTGGTAAACGCCCTGCTGTCCATGCGCGTACGCAGTAAAATATTAAAGGAAAAGGCGCGCACCAGCTTCGTTTCTCTCTACGACAACGAAATTTTTCAAAATTACCTCAACGAAGAAGACGACGAATAATAATTTATCGGTGCAAAAAGAGGACGAAAAGCGCTCGGTTAACAAAACGCGCCGAGTGGACGGAATCGGGTGATTTTGCTCGAAAGTAAGCTGTCGCCGTACCGTCGTACGGTAAGCGCAACTTTTGGGGAAGTCCTCAAAATTTTAATTCTTTATCCGCCATTTGCAGTATCAGCATATTAAAGGCGTAGATTTTTATCTTTTTGAGGACGTATAGCGCTCGGTTACGTACGCTCGCACAATAGGATTTTTTTGTAAATAAAACGCCGCATAAGTCGGCGCTTTTACGTACACAATAATAGCGTAAACAATCCGTTAAGGATTGATTCGGGAGGAGAATTATGAAAAAATCTATTTACAGAACCGGCGAAAAGCCCGGACGCGGCAGTTACAGCTGCACCAATTGTCACACGAAAGTATCTTTGGACGAGAGCGACAAGATGCCGCCCTGCCCTAAGTGCACGAACAGTGAATTTACCAAAACTACGAAGTAGTTAGCGTAATTTAAAGAAAGCCCGACGGTTCGTCGGGCTTTCTTTTTACGTAAAATGTAATAGTGAAAAGCGAAAAAAATAAGGATAAGAAATAAGTTGCGGCTTTCTTCTTTATTATCCTTACTAAGATTATAGCCTGCGCGCGAAATTCCGCATTACTCGCTATCGGGCGACTTTTTGCGTTGCACTTTTTTGCCTTTTTGCATTTTATAGGTATTTTTGCGCAATCGTTCGCTTTTTACGAGTTGTCCGTCTACGTAATAGTCGCGGTAGCTTTCGCTGATCAATCCGTCTTCCGCACGTTTTATTATTCGCTCGGTTTCGTCTTCCGCCCAGTCGATAGGGTCGGCTTCGTCTTCCGTGACTGTTTCGTATTCGCCGCTCAACGTTTTTACCGTTACGCTCCTTAAAACCACGTCGTAATCGAGCGGTCTGCCGTAGAGGTTGAAATATACGAAATCGCCCGAAACGTACGCACGAACGTAGACGGGATAATCGGTGTCGTTTACCAACACAAGGTCGGTCGCAGAACTTACCATTGCGTCCAATGACGGCTTGACGTAACTTACCGGCAAGGAATGCGCCGCCGCCGTCTTTACGCCCAGCCCAGCCTTTAACCAACAATTAAAGAGCGTGGTGCTGACCTGACACACTCCGCCGCCGACTCCTGCGACGAATTCGCCGTCTTTTATTATTTTCGCTTCTACAAAACCGTTGGCTTCCGACCTCTCTCCGACCACCGCGTTAAAGCTCAATTCTCCGCCCGCGGGGACGACCGTATTATTCAATTTTTCCGCCGCAATAGCGATGTTTTTTCGCCTGTTTTGCCCGCTTGCGGCAAATTCCGTACGGTATTCCGCCATAGGGACAGTGTTCTTTTTCAGTTCTTCGACGGTGACTTCGGGCTCTATTTTTTGCCTCGCAACCTCGACCGTCGTCGTCTTGGAAAGGTTGGCTATTACCCCTTCCAGCACGCAGTCGGTATCCAAGTACCATCCGTCCGCTTCCGTGACAAACGTAAATTTTCCGTCACAAAAATCGACCGACGCGTCTGACTTTTCTTGATAAACGCTTGCCGCATACGCTTGTACGTCTGCCGCAATATCGCAATTTAGCGTCCTTAAACAGCCGTTTGGGTCTCCGTAGTGCTCGTTTTTGTAATATTTATAATAATTGCCGCCGTAATACAAAAGCACTTTCAGCGCGGTGGAAAATTTGAGTTCGTAGCCGTTTGCAAACACCGTTTCGCCGTTTTCAATCAAGACGATTTCCGTTTCCTTCATTGCAAAAGCGGCGCCGCCCGCGACGAAAGCGAATATCATTACCGCCGTTAGCAAAATCGCAATTTTAGTTTTTTTCATAGTTTTAGTATAATTTTTTCGAAAAAAATTATGTGCAACCAATAGAATTTTATTGACTTGCAATTAATATTTTTATATAATTAAAGTATTATTTTAGGAGGAGTAACTCGTAATGAAAGAAACCGAAAAGAAAACCGCAGCAAAGGCGACCGGCGCGCCCGTTAAAGATACGAAAAAAACCGTCGCAAAAGACGACAAAAAAACCGAGACGAAGGCGACCGTAAAGGAAACGAAAAAAGCCGAGGCTAAGGTCGAAAAGAAGCCCGAGGCAAAGGCTGAGAAGAAAGTCGAGGCAAAAGACAAGAAAGCGACCGTAGCAAAGCCCGTAGCGGAAGAGGAAAAGAAAGCCCCCGCAAAAGCCGAGAGAGCCGCGGTAACCGGAAAATTCTATATCTGCAAGGCAGGCGCCGGATTCCGTTACAGTCTCACCGCCAACAACGGTCAGTTGCTTTACGAGAGCCGTGACTACAAGACGTTCGACAACTGCGAAGAGTCCATCGAGAAGTTTAAAAACGCCGTTGCGACCGCCGAATTCAAAGTAAGAAAGGACAAGTTCGGCAATTATCAATTCAATTTAAAGAGCCCGACCAGCACGACCACTCTTTACATCGGCGAAACTTATACCATGGAAAGAGATTGCCTTAAAATAGTCGAGAGCGTAAAGCGTTTTGCGCCGACGGCACCCGTCGTGGACGTAACCGGAGACCCCGAATACACCATTAAGTACATCGCTTTCGAAATCCCCGCCGACGTACGCGAGGCTGTGGAAAAAGGACAAGGCGCGGTCGGCAAGTGGAAGATTACCCACGTAGACGAAAACGACAAGAAGTCGCCTTTCATCTACCTGCTCTACGCCAACAACGGTCAGCTTCTTTATCAAAGCCGCGAATACGCCACCAAGGACAACTGCTTAAACGGCGTGGAAACGTTCGTAAAGACCTTGAAGGAAAACTCGTTCGTTATCGACTCGGATAAATTCGGCCGCTACAAATTTATCGTTCGCAGCCGCAAGAGCACGATGGAGTATCTCGGACAAAATTATTCGGATAAGCAAGCGTGCATATCCAGCGCGATAAGCGTTTATAAATTCGCTCTGAGAACGCCCCTCGATTTCTAATCGGTAATTGTCGGTAATTCGTAGTTTCTTTGTATAAATTCGGCTGTCTGTCCCCTTTGAGGTCACGGACAGCCTTTTTACACTTTTCACGGTTCGACAATCTTTTTCGCCGCCTCGGCACGGCATAAGCGAGAAAGTTGTTGTAAATAATATAAAAATATTTTAAAATATAAGCTAGTAAGCTTGCGCGGATTGCGAACGCGCACGGAGGAAAATATATGGCAAAACTTATTCGTTTGAACGACGGAACGAAATTGTTTTATAAGAAGCACTCGTCGAGCAAGGCGCTCGCTCTCGGCGTTTTCGTGGGCGCGGGATGCGTGTACGAGAACCCGCAAAACAACGGGATCGCGCACTTTATCGAACATATGGTTTTTAAGGGAACGGAAAAGCGCTCCGCTTTCGACGTTGCAAACGAAACCGAACGGCGCGGTATTGCCATCAACGCGTTCACTTCCCGTTCTTACACCGCGTTTTACACCATTGGGCTTGCGGAATACGCCGCCGAATGCGCGGATATTCTCAGCGACATTCTCTTTAACGCTACTTTCGACGAAGAAAATCTCAAAAAAGAACAAGAGGTCGTCGTAGAGGAAATCAACATGTACGACGACGACAACGAGGACGTTTGTTTGGAAAACCTCATTCGCGCGCATTACGGCAAAAAAATGCTCGCCGCGCCTATTTTGGGTTCGAAAAAGAACGTCAGGTCGTTCGACAAAGAAAAAATAAAGGCGTTTATGGGCGACTTTTACCGCTCCGAAAACACCTGCGTAGCGTTGGTAGGCAACGTTAGCGAAGAGCAAGCCGTCGCGCTTGTAACGAAATATTTCGTCAAAAAAGACTCTGCGGAAGACTTTGCGCTGCCGAAAGTACGCACGTTTAAGCCGCAGGCAAAATACGTCGAAAAAATAAAACCTGCGGAACAGTCCTGCGTGGGAATCTCTTTTCCCTCTTACCCGTATAGGCACAAGCTAAACGCCGTGCCCGCGCTGGTCGCGAGTATTTTGGGCGGCGGTATGAGCAGTCGGCTCTTCCAAGAGGTCAGGGAAAAGAACGGGCTCGTCTACGAAATTTACGCCTCGTGCAGTCAATACGATACCAACGGATATTTCACCGTTTACTTTGCCACCGGTCCGTCGAGAGTTCGCGTCGCCGTGGAAAAAGTCAGGGCGTGCCTACTGGACGCGCTGAAAACCGGCGTGACTGTCGAAGAATTCGAAAAAGCGATAGCTTCCGCCAAAACGGGGCTCGCGCTCGGAAGCGAAAGCGCGTCGGATATTATGCGTTTGGGCGGCAGGTACGGATTGATAGGCAAGACGGTCACGCACGAAAAACTGTCTAAAAACCTGTCCAAAATAACGATAGACGACGTCAATCGCTGCCTAAAAGACGTCTTGGACTTTTCAAAATGCAGTATAAGCTACGTCGGGCAAAAGCAGGACTTCGATATTTACAAACTGTTTACCGAGGGAAATGATGAATAATTTTATTAAAAAGAATAAAAAACTCCTAATACTTGGCGCAACGCTCCTCGTCTTTACCGTTTTGCTGTGCATTCCCGCAACGTTCAGCGTATTTACGGGCGTATTCGGCTACGCCGCGTTTTTCTATCTCGCAATAGGATACGCCGCGCTCGTAATGGGTTTCCTCAAAAAGAAGCTGCCGATAGACGGCAAGCGCCTCGCATTGATAATCGCGACGGTCGCTTCCGCGCTTATGACTTTACATATCGGGCTTTGCGGCGCTAAAATGGTAAATTCGGGCTTCGGCGGGTACGTCGGCGGCTCATATGAATCCGCCACCGCCGCAGGCGTTATTTTCAGCCTTATAAGTTGCCCGTTCGTTTTGCCGTTTAAATACATAGCAAGCGTAATAATTTTCTTCGTTTTAACGGCGATTCTGGGCTTTTTCATCATTTATCCGTACCTGTTCGACAATGCCAAACGCAATAAAAAGGATAAAGCGAAAACCAAAAAGCCGATACCCGAACCCGTAGAAGAGCCGATAATAACCCCGCCCGCGAACGGTTTGCACGTGGAAACCATCAATCCCGTCGTTCCCGACAATTTCAGCAGCGAAGAGCCCGAAGAAATCGACGTTTTACCGGTCGAAGCGCTCTCGGAAACGGAAATTGCGTACAAAAAGATGTTCGGCGAGGACTATAAGGAAATAATGAAAAAATCCAACGGCGCGTCCGCCTCGCAACGGACGGGCGCCGCGACCGCTCGCAAACAAGAACCGACGCGGACTAAACCCGCGTATACCGTCCCGACTCAACAGGAAACGGCGGAGCGCGACAGATACAGGATAATAGACGGCTTTACCGCCGCGCTCGTACCCCCTGCCGACGAACCGTACACGATAACCACTCCCGAAGCGGCAAGAGAAGCCGAGAAAAAGCTCTACACGCTTACGACCGAGGAATATTACCGTCGGCGTTTTGCCGAAGAACCCGCGGACGACAGGACGGTCGGCGAGAATATAAACGAAACGATGCGCGTCAACCCCTATATCCCGTCTAATTCCATATTCGAAACCGAAGACGGGCAAACGGACCGCGCCGAAACGCAAAATACCCAAATAAACGACGGATATACCGAACCCAAACCTTACGTTATACCCGAGCCGACGCCGGTGCCGGAAGAGACGATTTTCGAAAGCGACGAAACGGACGAAGACGTCTTACCGACCGCGCCCGAAAGCGCGTTTATGAACGCGTTGCGCCAAAACAACGGCACCGACGCGCCGAAGCCCGTGGACGTTCCCAATTTCAGAGAGACGAGGAAAGCCGAAGCCACGAGCCGCGAACCTGCGCAACCCGTTCAACCCGTGCGCGAGCCCGTGCAACCGAAAAAGCCCGAGCCGACGCCCGTTCAACCGGTTCGTGAGCCTGCGCCGACAAAGAAGCCCGAGCCAAAACCCGAGCCAAAGCCCGAGCCGAAACCCGAGCCGAAAAAAGTTATTCGTCCCTACACTCCGCCGCCTCTCAAATTGTTTGCCGACCACATAAATCCCAAATTTTCGCCTTACGTCGAGAATTTAAACGAACTGAAAGAGGTTTTCGAGGTAACGCTTAAAAACTACAACTTGGATATGAAGCTCGTCGAAACCGTAAAAGGCCCGACGATAACCCGTTGTTATCTCGATTTGAGCGTAAAATGCCCGATAAGCAGGGTCGTTTCGGCGCAGGACGATATAGCAAGGCTCTTAAAGACGACGAGTATTATTATAACCAAGCAAATTCAAGGGCGTACCGAGTTTGCAATAGACGTCCCGAACCCCACGCGCGGTCCGGTCAGCCTCAAAGAGGTTTTCGCAAGCAACGATTTTGTCAATTCCAAAGCGATGCTGGCGGCGGCGGTCGGAAAGACCAACGACGGAAAAATGGTCGTCGAAGATATTGCCGCGTTCCCGCACGCAATGGTCGCCGGTACTACCGGCAGCGGTAAGTCGATACTTATCAACGCAATCATCGCAAGCGTTTTCTATAACTACACGCCCGAAGAAGTCAAACTTATTCTCGTCGATATGAAGCTGGTCGAAATGGCGAGCTACGTCGATTTGCCGCACATGCTCTTGAAAAAACCGCTGAGCGACGTCGACGAAATTACGAATACGTTAAAGTGGCTCAACGAAGAACAAAACAGGCGGTACGACCTATTCAGTAAGTTGCGCATGAAAAACATCGACGAGTACAACGCCAAAGCTCCGAGCGGACAAAAAATGGCGAGAATTTTGCTTATCGTAGACGAAATAAGCGAATTGATGACCGGCAACGTTCCCAAAAGCGTGGAAGCGAACCTCGCCTCTCTCGCAAGAAAAGCGCGCGCCGCAGGCATACATATGATATTCGCAACGCAAAACCCGACCAAAGACGTCATTTCGGGCGAAATTCAAAATAACCTACCCGTTAAAATCGCTTGTAAAGTCGCCGACTACTCGCACAGCATGGTCGTCTTGAAGGAACCCGGCGCGGAAAAACTGCTCGGCAGAGGCGACATGCTCATCAAAAAAGGCGGCTCGGATATTCTCAGAGTACAGGGCGCGTATATCGATAACGACGAAATCGAAAAAATGGTAGAATTTATCCGCGAAAACAACGATTGCGACTTCGACGAGGATTTGATAGAGAGAATTTTACACGGTAGCAAGGAAGAAATTCCCGCGACCGCAACCCCTGCGGCGGCGCAGAACGCAAAGCGCCCCGTTATCCCCGAAAAGAAGAGCTATGAGGATTTGGAATCCCGTATGCTTATCCGCGCGATTTTGGAAGACTTCTTGCAGTCGGGCAAGGTTTCCATTTCGCAAATTCAAAGACGGTTCAGCAAAGGCTACAACGCCGCTGCCAACCTCTTGGAATATTTGGAAGAAAAGAACTACGTCGGAACGGACGCCGACGGCAAGAAAGTCGTTATGCTTACCGTGGACGAGATTTACGCCATTTGCCCCGACGACGAGGGCGAGGGTGACGACGTCGGCGACGAGGACGATATCTAATCGACCTGCCGAATAAAACGAAGGAGAAAAACGATTGCCTAAACTAAAAGTGGGAATGATTTCCCTCGGGTGCGACAAAAACCGCGTGGACAGCGAAAAAATGCTCTCCCTTATAAAAATCGCGGGATATACGGTAGTCGACAACGCGGACAACGCCGACGTCGTTATCGTCAACACCTGCGCGTTTATCGACAGCGCGAAAAAAGAGGCTATCGACGTAATTTTAAGCACTGCGGAGCTTAAAAGTAAAAACTTGAAGAGGCTTATCGTTACGGGCTGTTTTGCGGAACGTTACCGTAACGAAGTCGATTTTCCCGAAGTCGACAGGTTCGTTTCTTTAAAAGAAGAAGCGGATATAGTGAAAATTTTGGAAGGATTGACCGAAATAACGCCCTGCCGTGAGCTTGATAACAATATAGGTCGCGTGCAGACCACGCCCGCGCACTACGCGTATTTAAAGATTGCCGACGGATGCGACAATCGGTGCAGTTTTTGCGCTATTCCGTACATACGCGGAAAATATCGGTCGCTTCCGATAGAGAACCTCGTTAAAGAAGCCGCCGAGCTCGTAAATAACGGCGTCAAGGAGCTTATTTTGGTCGCTCAGGACACTACGCGTTACGGGTGCGACTTGTACGGCAAGCCGTCGCTTGTGCGCCTTATACGCGAGCTGTCCGCCCTGCCCGTTTGGAAAATCCGCGTCCTTTACGCGTATCCCGAACTTATCGACGAGGAACTGCTTGCGGAGATTGCGACAAACGAAAAAATCGCCAAATATTTGGATATTCCGCTTCAACACGCGGATAACGGACTTCTTAAAAAGATGAACCGCCGTGGGCGCGACTATGATAAGCTTTGCGAAAAAATACGCTCCGCCGTGCCCGAAATTGCCTTGCGCAGCAGTTTTATATGCGGCTTCCCTTACGAAACGGACGCCGAACATAAAACCCTTCTCGACTTTTTGGCAAACGGCGTGGACTTCGGCGGATTCTTTGCCTATTCGCCCGAAGAAGGCACTCCCTCGTATAGCTGGAAACCGCGCGCAAACGCCCGCACGGTCAAGCGTTGGATAGCCGAATGCGAGGACGCGCAAACGCGTTTTACCCTATCCCGGCAAAAGCGTTTTATCGGAAAAACTATCGAGGTTATATACGAAAGTATAGATTTCGACAAGCAATTATTTTGCGGCAGAAGTGAGTTTAATGCTCCCGAAATAGATACTTTGGTTTACTTTACCGCCGATTTTCCGCTAATGGTCGGGAACGTCTACAAGGTGAAAATCACCGATACGGATTTTAACTTATACGGGTGCGCCGTCAACGAGAGCATATAAAAGGAGAGCGTATGAAAAGAATAATCCACCTATACGGGAACAAAGCCGAAATAGAAGAGCGTATACGGAGTATAAACCCCGATATAAACTTTTTTACGGTTTCCCTGTGTCTTGACAATTCCGTTATGTTCGAAGACGTAGCCGACGACGAGTTCTGGGATATTTGCGAAGCGCTCGGCGACTGTCTATACAGTGACGAGGACGCGTCGTTAGAGCAAACTTTGATAAAATTCCTCGTTTCCAACAAGCTGAAAATAGCGACGGCGGAAAGCTGTACGGGGGGGCTCGTATCCGCTTCCATAGTCAACGTAAGCGGCGCAAGCAAGGTTTTTTACGAAGGGGTGGTCACCTACTCCAACGAGGCGAAAATGCGCAGGCTGGGCGTTCAAGAGAGCACTTTGGAGAGCTTCGGCGCGGTAAGCGCGCAAACCGCCGAGGAAATGGCGGGCGGACTCGTTTGCCGTGACGTGGACGTGGCGATTTCCACTACGGGCATTGCGGGACCCGCGGGCGGAACCGAAGAAAAACCCGTCGGGCTCGTGTATATCGGCATAGCTTTGCGCGACCAGCCGCCGATAAGCCATCGGCTCGTATTCGACGGCAATCGCGAACAAATAAGGCAATGCGCAAAAAATTCCGCGTTGTTTTACGCGCTTCAATACTTAAAAGACAATCTATAATTCGGTTGCACCGACAAAAATAATTATTAAAACGACAGGAGATATTTATGGCAAAAGAGGTAAGCAAAGAAGAAAAAATCGACAAAAATTCGCCCGAAGAAAAACGCAAGGCGCTGAATAACGCGATAAGCCAAATCGAGAAACAGTTCGGTAAAGGCACGATTATGAAAATGGACGACACCACGAAGGTGGACGTGGACATTATCCCCACAGGCTGTTTGGTGCTCGACCAAGCGACGGGTATCGGCGGCGTGCCCCGCGGCAGAATTATCGAAGTTTACGGACCCGAATCAAGCGGCAAAACCACCCTCACTCTGCACATGATAGCGGAGGCGCAAAAAACGGGCGGTATAGCGGCGTTTATCGACGCCGAACACGCTCTCGACCCCATTTACGCGGCGAAGCTCGGCGTTGACCTTACGAACCTGTACGTTTCTCAGCCCGACAACGGCGAACAGGCGTTGGACGTAACGCAAGAACTCGTAAAGAGCGGCAGTATAGATATAATCGTTATCGACAGCGTGGCGGCGCTCACCCCCAAGGCGGAAATCGAAGGCGAAATGGGCGACAGTCACGTCGGACTTCAAGCGCGCCTTATGTCGCAGGCAATGCGTATCCTTACCGGCATAGTCAAAAAGAGCAACACCTGCGTAGTGTTTATCAACCAGCTCCGCGAAAAAGTCGGCGTGGTTTACGGCAATCCCGAAGTAACGGCCGGCGGAAAAGCGTTAAAGTTCTACGCCAGTATGAGAATGGACGTAAGAAAAGGCGAACCTATCAAGAGCGGCACGGAAATCATCGGCAACCGCACCAAAGTCAAAATCACCAAAAATAAATTAGCCGCACCCTTTAAGACTTGCGAATTCGATATAATCTACGGTCGCGGCATCTCGAAATACGGCTGTATCCTCGACCTTGCGGTTGAAAACGAATATATAGTAAAGACCGGCAGTTGGTTCTCCTACAACGACGAAAAAATCGGACAAGGCAGAGAAAAAGTCCTCAAATATATCGTCGAAGACCACCCCGAAATCGTGGAAGAGTTGGAAGCGAAGCTAAGAGAGAAGATGTGCGCAAGGCAATAAGCTTCGCCGTACCACTAGCGCATTTTCCCGTTGGGGCAAGTCGCCGGCGACGCGTTAAGGAAAAACTTAAGGGTAGATTGTGTTTGTACGGTCTATCCTTATTTTTTCTTTTAATTATCCATAATTAGCGCTAGCGACTTCACTGGCAAAGCGACTTCATTTTTCATGCCGCGTAAGCGGCGCTTCATTTTAAATTCTTCTACCCTCATCAGTCGCTAACGCGCCAGCTTCCCCCTTTCAGAAGTGAAACATTTTTTAATTGCTATATGGCAAGGTGGAAGCTCTTGTCGTTAGAATATGGCTTATCATTAAAAAGGACCTTCCCTCCTTATACTTGAGGGGGAAGGTGGCTCGCGAAGCGAGACGGATGAGGGTGTCTTTATTTATGGTTTAAAAAATTATAGTAGAAAACGGTATTTAAATATATATTATACGCAACCAATCACTCTTCATTTATTACTAAAAAGAAAGAATAGACTATTACTGCCTATCCTCTCTTTTTTGGCGTAGCAACCACCGGAACGGTATATTATTTTTATTTTACTTTATTCCAAATCAAAAACGTTTAAAAACACGTTTTCCGTGTGCAAAAATGGTTAAAATATGCGCTTTCGGTATTTTATAAAGTTTTGTTTATATAATAATTGACAGCCATATACTATAGGTGTATTATAATGTAAAAAACAAACAACACAGGAGGCTTTCAAATGGACAACAACAATAACGTAGTACGCTTTTTATTAACGTTCTTTCTCGGTTTTATCGGAAGCATCATTATAAACCACTCTTCCCTAAAACCCGCCGGTTACAAATCCAGAACCGGAGCTTATTTCTTTATTTCCATAATTACTTGCGGTATTTACGGACTGGTTGCATCTATCTGCAATCTCGCTTTTGACCCCAACAAGGAAAAGAATATCGGCTATGCCAAAGAATAATTAAATTTATTTTCTCTAAAACGTCAAGAGGCTGTCCGCTTTAAGCGCAGCCTCTTTTATTTTTTAATTCAAACAGCTACACCGGAAAGTATTATTGCAGGAACAACGCCGTTGTTTATTTCGTCCACGTTTGAAGAATAATTGACGCTGCCTTTTTCGGTTACGGAACGCACGAAAAACGCGTCATCGTCACACGCCGAACGAAGCCACCACCAGCCGTTGCCGAAGCCGTCGCCTTTGTCTAAATCCAACCATACGCCCGTCGCTATCGCGTAATCGCTCGGCTTCATTCTCCTTGCCGAATCGCGATAATTTTCTGCGTCGCCGAACTTATATTTTGCGTCCGTTACTTCTTTGTATGACAATAAAAATACCTTATCGTCGGTGTTCTTACACGCGCATAAACTACTATTATAGCCCGCACTCCTTGCGCCGTTCTTTATTCGCGTAGTTTGTATAAGCTCTTTTTGCAGAGCGTTGAACGCGTCGGTAAAAAAACTGTTATTCAACCAACTTCTTATTTCGCTATCGGCGTAATTATTGTTTTCGCCGAACCGTAAATTCGCTATAATACCGTCGCAAAGTAAAAGGACGCGCCCGTCGTTTTCTTCGAGTATTCTCCACCGTATCGGCTCGACCTTAAAATAATATTCTTTTTTATTTTCTATTGTTTCTCCGTTTGCGAATTGAATTTTGTCCGCAAGACTTGCTTTAAACGGCTTGGCTTTTATCTTAACGTATTTATTTCCGTCTTTATCCGTAAAAAAGCCGTCCTCGTCTGACCTTTCGCTTACGTCAACGTCGTTTGCCTTAACGGTCTGCGGATAGCTTCCGAAATAAATTATATTGCCCGCTCGCTTAATTTCGCCCT
>CAYVEU010000011.1:0-18196 GCA_964450015.1 uncultured Christensenella sp.
TATCGCCGCTGATAAGTTCGTCAATAAATCAGCCGTGCCCTCTATTGATATTAACAGCGTAGTCACAACGATTAGCCCTATGGAAATTACGAAAAACGTTCTTACGTTTTTTATTACCTTTTCGCTTACCGCTTCTCCGTCAAGTCTAACCGAAATAACCGTTCTCGGTCTTGACATTTTCCGCATATCGGCAAAAGCGGATTTTACTAAAATAATCAATCGAGCAACCTTCATTCCTCCGCCCGTAGACCCCGCACACGCGCCTATCATCATTAACAATAACAGCAACCCCTTGGAAAAAGTCGGCCAAAGATTAAAGTCCGCCGTCGCAAAACCGCTGGACGTGCTTATCGATACGACCTGGAAAAACGAGTATCTTATCGCCTGTCCGAAATTCGCGCACTGCGACACTATATCGCACGCTATAAGTAAAGTCGCGACTACCGTTATTCCGAAATAAACCTGCAATTCCTCGTTTTTGAATACACGGGAAAAATTCCGAATAATCAAAAGGTAAAACATATTGAAATTTATGCCGAAAATAAACATAAATACCGCAATAACCATTTCGATATAAACGCTGTTATAGTACGCTACGCTGTTACTTTTTATTCCGAACCCGCCCGTACTTGCGGTTGCGAATGCGTGAACGAAACTGTCGAATACCGGCATTTTGCCACAAAGTAAAAACACAACTTCAACGAGCGTCAACGCGATATAAATTCCGTACAAAATTCTCGCGGTAAATTTCATTTTCGAGACGAGTTTACCGATATTCGGTCCCGTCGTTTCTGCACGGAAAACGTGCATTATACCCGAATTGTTGTTCGGCATAACGGCAAGCACGAATACCAGAACGCCCATACCCCCTATCCACTGCGTAAGCGACCGCCAAAAGAGCACGCTGTTTGGCAAAGCTTCGACGTCCGTAAGGATGGACGAGCCCGTCGTCGTGAACCCCGAAACCGTTTCAAAAAGCGCGTCTATATAGTTTGGGATAGATTTCGTTACCACAAACGGCACTGCGCCGACAAGCGACATCGCAAGCCAAGCGAGAGCTACGGTAACAAACCCCTCTTTTGCGTAAATCGTACTGTCCTTAGGCTTGAATATAATTATGGGAACGCTCACCGCTATAAGGCACGCAATGGGTATAACGAACCCCGCCCAAGTATCTTCGTGATAGACAAAACCGACTATAAGCGGCAAGCACATAAGCAGTGCTTCCACCAACAGAATTTTGCCTAATACGTTCAAAATCATTCTGTAATTCATAGGCTTATTTTACGATTTGATTAAGGTCGGTAATGTGTTTATCGGTGGTTATTATCAGTACCTTATCACCGAGCAAAAACATACTGTCACCGGTGGGAACTATGTACTCTTTGTCCCTTACGATTCCGCTTACCAAGAAATTACGCTTGATTTTCAAGTCTTTTAACGGTATATTTAAAAATTCATAATCGTCGGAAACGGTAAATTCCAAAGCTTCAACCGATTCATGCAGTCTGTAAAGGCTGTTTAGCCCCGCGTCCGCGCCCGCCTGCGACGCTCTCACAAAGCGCAAAATGTCGTTTGCTATAACGTTTCTCGGAGCAAGAACGGTATCTAAGCCCAAATTCCTTACCATACGCGAAACGGTCGGACTGTCGACTTTGGTTATTACTTTGCCGACGTCCTTGGACGCCGCATATAGAGAAATGATGACGTTTTGTTCGTCTATACCCGTAAGCGCAACGCACGCGTCGCTGCTCTTTATACCCTCTTCGTCCAAAACCTCTTGATCTGTACCGTCGCCGCAAAGAACGGTCGTATGCGGCAGCGCTTCGCTCAATTCAATACACCGCTCTTCGTCTATTTCGATTATTTTAACGTTGAGTCCGCCGTTTTTAAGTTCGTTGGCGAGATAATAAGCAATCTTCCCGCCGCCTATTATAAATATGGATTTCGAACGCTGCTTGTAGATATGAATTTTCTTGCTGAACGCCTCCAATTCGCGTACCGTTGCCGTAATAAAGACGTGGTCGTTCTCCTCGATGACGAAATCGCCTCTCGGAATAAAAACCTGCCCTTGCCTGTCTACAAGTCCGAAAAGAATTTTTACTTCGTATTCCTTAATAATATCCGATAATGACTTGCCGATAATGGGATTGCCATCGCTTATCTTCAATTCGATTATCGATACCGTACCGCCCGCAAAAGTTTCGATGTTTATCGCCGAAGGGAACTGCAATACTTCCGCTATTTCCTTTGCCGTGCGGTATTCGGGGTTAAAAATCATATCTATGCCGAACTCCCTGCTCATCTCTTCAAGCTCGGAAAAGAATTCGGGCTCTCTTACGCGTGCAATAGTATATTTCGCGCCCATTTTTTTTGCCATCATACAACAAAGAATGTTCGATTCGTCCCTATCGGTACACGCAATGACGAAATCAGCTTTATCCGCGCCCGCTTCGTCCAAAATTTCCCTGTCGCAACCGCCGCCGCACACGCCCTGCACGTCATATTTATTTAGAACAGCCTCCACGCACTCGGCGTCTTTGTCCACGATAACGACGTCGTGATCTTCCGAAGACAGTTTTTCCACTAACGTTGCGCCGACCTTGCCCGCGCCTACCACTATCAGTCTCATTTACTCTCTATTACTCTCCATTGATAATAATATAGTAACAGTTTTTTTTATAAAAATCAATTAAATGCGCCGTCATTTACACGAGCAAAAAATATAATGACAAATCGTTTTATTGCGTGCCCTGCCTTACATTGTAATACTGTTTGGTGACATTAGTTCCAACGTAGATACACAGTTCGTACTCAATAATAATATATTAGTAACGTTTTTACTTACCGCCTCGCGTAATATCATAGCCTTGCAAAACATAACCGTCGTCAAAAACTATCTTTTTAAATTCGTACTTTACCGCAATACTCGTCAATTTCTCTTGTTTTTCCGTATCGTATACGTACAATTCGATTTCTCCCTGCTTGCCCGTAATCCATTCGCTCGGTATATATATTTTTTCTTTATGCGCATATACGATTTCCTTGACGTATCCGTAATAATCGTATTTAAAGTAGCAGTCATACTCGTCGGAATCATAGTCGTTTGCCGTTTGCATTAATAATTTTTGCCCCTGTTTCTCGGCGTAAATTTCAACGGATTTCGCCCTGTTTTCCGTGAGCGTGCTTCCAGCGTAAAACTTTATTTCCAACGGGGTCGCGTCGTCCGGTTCACGCCAACTTGCCGTAATAAAAGAGCAATAATTCCCTTTCGTTACATCCGCAGACGTAAACCCCGCAATGCAGGTATTCGCGCCGCTACCTATTTCGTCTTTGAACGCGTATTTATATTCGGGCGCAAAGTCATTCTTGCCGATATACACGCCGTCGCCGACTTTTTTATAGAAAAAACTGCAAGACGCTTTCTTATCGTCTGTTTTTTCGCTCGGTTCTGTTTTCGTATCGGTAAAATAAAATTCTATCAAACCGTATTCGTTGTAAAAAAGCTCCGCAGGTACGGTTATGTCTTCTTTATGATTTCTATCTTGGTATTCCTCGGAAAAAAAGTCGTCCACCGCTTTTATAAGATACTCGTTTCCAAACGACGAAAAATATAAGTACATTGTAACCGGCGGATATTCTTCGTTCCCGTCGTATTCGTCGCTATACTGAAAATATTCGTCCACCATTTTATAGTCGTAGGTTGCGTTGTGATACCCGTAAATAAACTGAAAAGTGACGTCGTTTATATCGTATTTCTTTTTACTAAAATAACACTCGCAAATCCAATGGTTCGTTAGCCGACAAGCGGAAAGCACAAAAAGACACCCGAAAATTATTAAAATTGCAACGACAGTTAAAACTATTGCTTTTCTACGCATTTTCGCCCCCAGTCGCTAAATATATCGCAACGTCTTTTTCTTACTTATTATTATACGTTAAGGCGATATTTTCGTCAATACTCGCTTTTCAAACAGCCGTCGCTATATCGCGTAAAACCGTTTCCCATCTCTTTATCCCGCCGTCGGTTTTGCCCGTGCGTAAAATTACAGCGTTATTTTTAGGAGATATAAAAAGTATCTGGTCGGACTTGCCCCAAGCTATTATATCGGGTTCGGTTTGTCCGTCGAAATAAGCGTACCACATATACCCGTAGCTAATCCCTCGCCCTTCTAAAAAGCTCCCGTTGTACTCGCTTCCGTCGAAATCGTGGTCGTGGGGTATTGCCGTTTTCAGCCATTCTTTACTGATAATTTGCCGCCCGTTCCACTCGCCGTCATGCAAAATCATACTGCCTATTTTGCAAAAATCGACTGCGTTAAAATTTATGCCGCTTTCCATTTTTTCGAAGCTTGAATTTTTGCCGTCCAAACTCCAACTCGCGTCATTTTCCGCACCTATCGGTTGCCATAAAACTTTGGAAAAATATTCGGATACCGTCATCCCTGTGCTTCGCTCCAAAATAATCCCTAAGTATAGCGGATGATAATTATTGTAATGAAATTTACCTTGATATTCGTCCGTAAGCTTTGTATGCGACAGCGCCAAACTCCGCAAATCGGGATGCCAATACGTCAAAGTATCGTCCCCAAACCACAAGAATTTGCTCTCGTCGTATTCTATATCCGAACGCATAAGCAATAAATCTTCAATAGTCGTTTCGCCTATTTTTTGTCCCTTAAATTCCTTAATAAAATCGGATACGGGTTGCTTTACGCTCTCTATATATCCGTCCTCTATTGCCTTGCCTATGAGCAGCGAAACCACCGATTTTGCCATTGAAAACGAGGTGTTTACGCTTGCTCTTCCGTAACCGTTTGCGTACTGTTCGTAGACAATTTTGTCGTTTTTTACGACTAAAAATGCCGTCGTGTCCGTGTCGTTTATAAGCTTGGACAGTTGTTTTTCAACAGTATTTTTACCTTTTAAATAGCTTATATTTAAGTCGCCTAAGCTTGTATTTATCTCTGTTTCGTAAACGTAAGGATTATTCCCTTTTGTAGCGGTGCGCGCGGGGAAAAATTTGTAATCGGAAACGGACGAATCGGCGTGAGTTAAAACTCTTCCCAAATACTCGGCGTTAAATTTTCCGAGCGTGACGAAGCACAGCGTGGCAAACGCCAAAACGAAAATCAGTATCGGAACGCTTATACCTATAATTATTTTTTTGCGTTTAGTCAATTTTCTCCTACTTACTGCTAAGCGTTACGGTATTATCCGTTAATTGGTAATTTGCACGAACGTAGCCGCACGGCTTTACTGTGATTTTTCCCGAATTATCTTCGACAGCTTGTTCTTTCCTAACTTCAAACGCTACGAATAAAATACTCTTGCCTTGCCCAATGCTCAAAATCGTTTCGGATATATTTGCTTCGTGAAATTTTGTATATTTTATTTCGTCCACAGCATATACTCCGCGGTGCGATTTAACTCTTTCTATATTATAATTTGTGCAAAGTTCCTCGTACGAAATTTCAAAAAGGACTTGTCTTTTAAAGTTTTGATAGCCGTCGCTTCTCGTCATTAATTCAATCGTTTCGCCGGCAATAAAGTCTTGATATTCCTCTTCCGTAAACTCTTCCGTCTTTAAGAAAATTCCAACGGTCCGTAACTGATCTGCGTGGCTTTCATCTAACGATTCTTCGTCATCACATGCTATTGCCATTACCTGCATAGACAAATTTTTAATTTTGCTCGGGTCGTAATCAGCCCGGGGCACACCTAAATATATATTTGTTTGTAAACTATCCTTTTCGTATTGCTCATTCTTAAACACATAGTCAATGAAAAAATCGCTAATGGAGCCTCTGCCTACGGAGCCTCTATCCATATTATTATAATCACAAAAACGAGATTGCACTGCGCCGTACTCGGGTACTTTCGGATATGTGACGCAACTGCTTAATAGTATCATAGCCGTTGCCAAAACCGCCAAAGCTGCCGTTACTTTAATTACAAGCCGTTTCATACTCCCTACTCCTTCGCATTTATAAATCTTTAACTATCTTTAATAGTAGCATCAGCAACGTACAAAATCAATAATGCGTTTTTACGTCAGCGCGTTTAAAATCGCTTTGTACCCGCTTAAATTGCGTATTTCCTCGGAGCTTGCCGAACTTGCGCCCTTGTCCGCGACTTGCGCGAACTCGCCGTCCTCGTTTACCGTCGCTCCGAACGCTTTGAAAGAATTGCTTACGTAAATGTTGCCGTCGAAATTGATATATTCGTTAGCGCCCAAGACGAACGCGTTATTGTCGTAAGTATTCGCGCCGCACACGCCTACGATATTGCCGAAACGGGACGTTGCCGCCGCGCCCTCGCCTACGAAATAGCAGTTGGTTACGCACCCACTGAAATAATAAGGCGTATTGTTGCTTATGATTTTTTCTTCCTGCAAGTACCCGACTATGCCACCGACGTTAGCTCCGTCGGCGTTCGTCGCGGTAACGTCGAATTTACATTCGCTTATGCAACTGTCAAGAATAGATAACGAAACGTAGACGTAAAAGTTATAGCTTATGCCTATCTCCCCGTAAGCGCATATTCCGCCGGCGTAGACCGTTTCCGCCGTAGCCGTAACTTCGCCTTTCGACAGACATTCGGTGATTTGCGCGCACAAACGCGAAACTATTCCGCCCGCATACGCAACTCCGCCGCCCGTGGCGTAAATTCCGCCCTCGTTCACCGCCGTATAGACGTTCCCGTAAGCTATCGCAACTATCCCGCTCGCATACGCGCCGCAGCCGTTGGCGGCGACGGCTTCTATCTTGCCCGTGTTCTTACAGTCCTCTACCGTGCCGTTTGACGAAAGGCAAACGCCCGTCGCATATGAGTCCCTGTATTCCGCGCTGCTTTTAACCGTGCCGGAATTGCTGCAATTTTTGATTTTCGGACTTGTCGACGACCCTCGGTTTAGGTACGCTATGCCCGAAGCCGAAGCTATCGACTCGTACCCGTCCTGCACGTCGAACTTGCCGCAAGCGGAAACCGAAGAAAGATCTCCCTTGTTTTGGCAATTTTCGACCGAATATGCATTGGTGATAACTATTCCGCAAACGATGGGGTTCCAGTTTGTATCTGCGGAAGTTTGCGAAATTTCGGCTTCGCTAATGCAATCCGAAATCGAACCGTTGTTTAGCGAACATATCCCCGCGATATCGAAAGTGTCCGCGGCAATTTCCCCCGTCACGGAACACGCTTGCAAATAACCGTTGTTCGTGCCCGCCACCCCGCCGAACGAGGCGTTGGCGCCGAGTTCGCCCGAGAGTTCGAAATCGGAATAATTGACCGTACAATTCTTTATTTTCCCGCTGTAAATAGTCTGATTGGTCGAATTGTACTTGTTATTGTTATTCCAAACGACACCGCCGAAATAGAGGTCGGAAGTCGTTTCCGCCTCGTCGTCGCGCGCCGTTAGCTTACCCGTTACGTTTACGGTGACGTTTTCGATAGTGCCGTAGTTGTTGATTGCAACGAACCCTGTCCCTTCGTCCGAAGTTAAGTCCGCATTGACGTTTACCGTCACGTCTTTAATCGACGAATTGGGAGAAACCGACGTAAATATCGCGCCGCCGTCGCTCTCAACCGTCACGCCGGATACCTTGCCGTTCAACTCGCCTAAGCTTGCGCCTTTGCCGAAAATCAATTTATGCCCGTCGCCCACTATCGTACAGTTTACCTTTTCTACGGAATAATCTTCGGGAATGACCAAATCCTTTTTTAACGTATACACCTTAGTGGACTCGAAATCTATTTGTTTAAGCAAACTAACCTCGCCTTCCACGGGTTTGGGAATGAGCGAAACCGTAGTAACCGGCACGCCCACTACGATTATCAACGCCAAAAACGCGCATAGACACACGGTAACTATTTTCTTTTTTTCACGATAGCTCAGCGGTCGCCTGTCGATAATAATGGCGTCGCCCTCGAATTTTACCGATAGCGAATATTTTATATAGTATATAGATTTTAACCGCGCTTTAACGGCGTTTGACGGGCGCAAAGAGGGATATACGCTCTTTAAATGTCTGGTCTTATCGATTATCAACAGCATTTCCGCCGGCGTAACCGTTTCGCTAAGGTACAGTCTTAAACACTTGCCCGCCTTCGAGGAAAACTTTTTGGAGATCTCCATAGGCTCGCGCAACGGTTCGTACCCCGTGACTTTTAAAAACTTGTCTTCGTATACCGACAGCAATTTGTCGGCTTTATATAGATACATAAGAGACAGCACGGGAAACCTGCCAAGTCGGTGCGCGCCGCTTTGGGCTTTTTCGGGCAAAGCTCTAAATGCTTTTACGCTGTCGTTTTTTATAGCGTAAAGCAAGCCCTCCTCTATCGACGGCTCGATGTTTACCGATTGCGCGTTGTTGTTTATCAATCCCGTTTTCTCATCCATACGTCGTTATTGCTTTTTTATCTTTACCTTTCTATCCGCCGCCCATTTGTCGAACGCGTCAAACAAATATTCCTCGTTGACGGCACTGCCCTCGACCAGTTTTTTCAGCAGCGCGGAGGTCTTGGAAAATTCGGTAATAAGTATCGCTATATCCCTGCCTTGCTCGGCGACCGCCGCCGACAGCTCCGCGTTCTCTTTGCGAATGGATTCTATCTTGTCCGCATTGTTTTTCAAAACGGTAGCTATATCCTTGTTTATAAAGTCGCTTACCCTTTCGACGTTTTTGTTGTAGTTATCCAAAGATTTTTGCAATTCTTTGAGGTTGTACGAAGCTTGCTTTTCCGCTATAAGCGTATCGATACGCTCCAACTGCCTTTGCGCGCTCTTTTCGATTTCGCTAAGCGTATCTATTCTTTGAACGACGTCGGAAAACCGCGAGGTCATTTCCTTAACCGCCGTTGCGTATCTCTCGCCCGTCGCCGCGTATTCTTCGATTTTTCCGGCAAGTTCCCGCCCGCTTTTTGCCTGCGCGTTGAGAGTAGCGTGAACGCGTTCAAGTTGATTTGCCGTGTTGCCCGAAAAACTTTTCGTGACGGCGTCGAGGTCGTTTCTTATCTCCTCGTATGTCTTGCTGACCGTTAGCAAACTGTCTTGAAGCGGCGCAATCATGTTGCGATACTCTATAAAACTATCAATCAGTTCTTTAATCGAATTTTCGTTCATTGTCTTTTTCTCCTCATTTTGGCGTTTGCGGCTTTGATATTTTCCGCTATTTGGCTTATATCTCTTTCGAGCGTGTCCATTATTATTTTCTTTGCTACGTCGTTATCCTCGACCAAAGGATAAAATCTCACTATTTCGGGATCCAGCGCTCCGCCGCCGTTGGCGCACGCGTCCATCAGCGGAAACAGCGCCTCGTCGCCGGAAACCGTAAACATTTCCCTCGCCTCGGCGTCCATACCTCGCCGCCAGTACTCCACTCCCGCGTCCCTGTATTTGCCGTACCGCAAGAAATTTTCGTGTATATCGATATATATCCGTTGCTTTTCGCGCAGCTCGTCGGACGACAGCCTGTCCGAGGTATTCCTCGCGTTTTCGTACTGTTCGAGCGCGCAGAACTTCTCTATTCTCTCTATAAATTCGTCGTCGTCTATTTCTATTTTGCCCGCTATATCCCTTAAATACGCAAGCGCTCCGTCCTTGCTTTTTCTCTCGAAACACTCGTTAAACAACCCCTCGAACGTTGCGGGATAGTCGGATTCGGCGACGAATAAATACTGTTTCGCACGGGATATTCCGACGTAAAACAGATTGAAATAGTACCTGAATACCGAATTTTCGTCGGCTGTCTTTCTATTGAGCGACATACTGTGAAGATACCGCCATTTGTCGGCGTTGTCGCTTAAAACGTCCGCAAGTATTACCGTGTTTCTTTCCAATCCCTTGGCTTCCGCCACGGTAAGAATTTCCGTCTTCCCCAGAACCTTTCTCAGTTTTTCTTTCTTCTTTTGCGTAGCCACGACGACCGTTACGTTCTCGAACCTCTTTTCCCCGAGAGAGTAAACGAAGTTCTTGTCCTTGACCATGACCGCGGCGGAATTTAGCGGCGACGGCACGCTTTCGCCCTTCAAAACGAAGCTGTGCAACCCGAACCTTTGCGTATTCATCTCCCCGAGTTTTTCGGCGATTTTCTCTATCCTTTCCGTGCTGCGGTAATTGTGCCTAAGTTCGCTAAACCCCGTTACGTCACCGTACATAAGCCGTTTCAGGTACCCAAAGTTGAAATACGACGGATTTATCATCTGCAACGCGTCGCCCACGCAAAACAGCTTTCGGCACATTCTTTTCATAAGGCAAAGATTTACCTGCGTAAAATCCTGCACCTCGTCGATAACGCCTACCGAATATTTCGGCGCGGTAATTTTAGCCAATATTTCACGGCTCATAAGGTTGTTGTCGACGTAATCTTTCTTTTGCAAAAATTCCGCGTAGTCCGTCGCAACCGAATAGATAACGTCGCACTCGCGGCGTGTAAAGCTGTCTTTCCTCGCTTCCGCGTACTCCTCTCTCCCCATCATATTTCGCGGCGAGTCCAACTCGTATTTCCCGAAAATCATACCGTAAATTTCTTTGTATATGAGTTCGGGCGCAATGTGTTTTATTTTTTCGAGCGCACCCGAAAGACGGTAATTTTTGCCCGTGCCCATATACTCGTTTAGAAATACGCTTTCATTCGCGACGCGCTTTGGCGCAAAATTTTCGGCGTAAATATCCTCTATCAAATGGTAATCGACGTTTTGCTTCAAAAATTCGGAAATGCGCTTCAATGCGGAAATTATTTCTTCGTCGCCGTCGACGGAAAAGAGAATACCGAGCTTGTTTTCCACCGCCTTTTTGTGCCCTGCGTCCAAAAACACTACGTCACCGCTTTCATACGCGGAAATAAACGCGTCGATGTTCTTTGAAAAGAGCTCTACGCGTTTGCGCGTTTCGGAAAGCAACCCGCGGGAGAAAGTCGTATACAATACGGCTCCGCGGTAATTTCGGCAAGCACAATAGACTATTTTTTCCACGCACACGTTGGTCTTTCCGCTGCCAGCGATGCCCTGCACGAGCATATTCGCGTCCTCGGTTTCCACTATTTTTCGCTGAATATCGTTGAGATAAGGAAAGTTGACTATTCCGTCCGAACCCGACACGAGATACAATCTCGTCAAATCGCTGTCCGTAGCCGCGTCGTTCGTTTCGCGCAATATTACGGTCAATTTTGCGTTCGCCGCTACGTATTCGCTAAGCCGCCTGTCCATTCCGCCCTCGGCGGCGTTCGCGCCTAAAAACCTGTAAAAAATCAAATCGTTTTCCGACAGCCTTTTGTCCCCGCTCCTTCGGCAAAAGAAAAAGGTATACCGTCCGTCTTCGGTTTGTCCCGTGTAACACCCTGCCGGCAGCTCGGCGCTTTCGCCGAATATAGCTTCCGCCACGCGGGATATAAATGCGTCGACCCCGACTATCTTGCGGGTCAGCGCAATAAAATCTTCCGTCTTATAAATTCTACGGCTCGACGATAACGCTATCTTCTTCGTGTCTACGGTAATTTTCGGTATCATAATGCTATCAGCCCGTTTATATACGAAATAAATTGCTCGTCCGTCGGCGGAAACGGAACTTTGTAAAACGCTTTTAACCGCGTATCGGTCATCGTGTTGCCGGTCGCGTCAAATGTTATCGGCGTGTTCTTTTGCGAATGCTGCCTGGCTATATCCGCTTCCATTCGTTTCTTTTCGGAGCGCTCGCGATTTTCTCTTAAACGCTTTTCCAGGTTTTCCAACGCGCGCTTCTTGTTTTTCAGCTGCGACCGTTCGTCCTGACAAGTTACGGTAATACCGGTCGGCAAGTGCGTCACCCTAACCGCCGTTTCTACCTTGTTTACGTTTTGCCCGCCTGCGCCGCCGGAATGGAACAAATCGATTTTCAAGTCGTTTTCCGAAATCTCCTCTACCGTAGCCGCGGGAGTCACCGCAAAGCACAATTCTTCACTCTTTGCTTGCGCGGCGTAAACCTTATGCGCGCCGACCAGCGGACTTAAACGGGTGATTGCGTCCGTTCCCTCCGCAAAAAACGAAATTTCCCTGACGAACCCGCCCGCCGAAACGACGTATTCATCCTCTATCTTTACGCCGTGCGCCGATAAGTCGTTTTTGATAAGTTCAAACAGCTCCGCGCCGAATTTAGACGACAGTTTTTTCAATTTAAACCTGCAATACGCCCTTTCTTCCAAACGTTTACAGCCGAGAGCGTCCGAAAGCGCCACCGAAGCCCCGAGAGCAAGCCTCTTTAAAGCCGACGTCTCTTCGTACAAAGCCGCGCGTTCCTCGTCGCTGTCGGCTTCCGTCAGCAGCGCCGCAACGGCTTTTTCTTCCTCTAACGCGGATAAAAGCTCCGTCAGCTTATCGTTTAAAAATTTAAGCTTATTGAACTTCGATAAAACGGATAAATAGTAAGCCTTATCCGCCTGAACCTCGGGATACTCCAAAAGCTCTCTCGTTTCCTCAAAGTCCGCAAGCGCCTTTTGCGTTGCGCCGATTATATCGCCGTAAATACCGTACATAAAATTATTATACCATTAAACGGCAACGAAAACAAGTTTTTCGTTTAAGGCTTGCGCCTTATCATCCCACTATCTTATAAATTCCGCACGTCTAAAACGCAATGTACTATTAGTGCAAAAAGAAAAAACATCCTATATCGCAAGGATGTCTTCTACTCGGACGTTAAAAAGTTTTGCAAGATTAAGTAAATTCTCCGTACTTGACAGCTTAATACCGTTCGTCCAAACGCGGTGGAAATTTCCGCCTTCGATTTCCCGTTTGCGAACCGCTACTTTCTGAAAGTATACGTCAAAACCACCTGCGTACCATCGGTCGTCGCGTAACGGATTGTCAGGGAATTAAATGCGGCGTTCGCGTATTTGACCGCCACGGTCATATCGGTGCAAGAAACCGTCTTCCCCAAGAAAGCGTTTACGTTCTTGACTTTGGCGGAAAAGTCCCCGTTTTTTTGCGTGACGTCGGAAAAGTTTGCTTCGTCGAATTTGAAATTCGAAGCAGTCAACCCGCCTAACGGCAAATCGAAATCCGCGCCAGATTGTTCGGTCACCGTTCCGTTTTTCACGGTCGCGCTACCGCTGAATTTCGATTTGTATTCATCCGGCGCAACGATCTTCCCGTCGGATTCGATAAAGGTATTGATTTTTTCGTATTCGTATTCCACGCGATAACCGCCGTCGATTGCGGTTGACTTGTACTCCCCTTTTAAACTTTCTCCGTCCGCAGTCACGGTCGTTTCCAGTTTGATTTCCGAATAATCGACTTTGGCAAGTTCGTTCAAAACGTCGTACGCCGTCTTTTTATCTCCGCCGTTACCGCCGTTGTTACCGCCGTGATTGCCGATTGGCGTACACCCGACGAACGCAACAGCGCAAACAAGTAAAGCGAGCATCCATCCCAGCTTTTTCATAAAACCGTACCTCATAAAAACCTCCTTTTGCCAAGTGCCGAAGCGAGCGCCAGTGCGACAGTCGCGACGGCAGTCACGGCAACGGAAATACCGTTTCGCATAGCTGCGTTCAATTCGCCGTTCAATTTCTCCGCCGAGGCGTTGTAACCGTCGATTTCGGACAATAGTTTCGCGTACGCGTCGGCAACGGAATCCTTTTCGGCGTCGGAAAGCAGTGCGTAAGCGTTCAACGCGCTCTTGATTGCTTCATATTTCCCTTCCGCGGTCGTGTGTTCGGAAACAAACTCCGTCTTGGCTACGAAATCCGCCGTCTTCCTTGCGTCGATTGTCGAGCGCGTTTCGGTTTTATCGCAATCGGAACATTTCCGCATTTCGCTGTTTCCGGCACCCGCGCCCTCAGTTACAGGTAACCAATCTCCCCAAGTATGCCCTTTGGCGGGAATTTCTTCTTGGGCGACTGTGATTTCATTGCAGACTTTGCAGCGCTTTCCGTCAGTCAATCCCGTTTCGGTGCAAGTCGCGCTATGCCCTTCTATCGCTTCTTCATCGTGAGCAGCGGGAATGGGAGCAATGGAAAAGGATTTCAGACAGACGGCGCATCTCGTGCGGAGAACGCCGTTTACGGTGCAGGTCGCTTCTCTTTCGACGACGGTTTCCTCCGTATGCCCCGTTGCGGGAATTTCCGCCGTACTTAGCGTTTCCCCGCAAGTATTGCACACGCTGCGCTCCAATCCTACGTCGGTACACGTAGCTTCGTTATCTACGACGGTTTGGGGTGCGTGCCCGTGTGCGTCGGTAATTTGCCTATCCACCAATTCCCCGCAAAGGGTGCAGTATTTCTCTTTCAATCCGTCCACGGTGCAACCGACTTCTCTAAGCGTTACCCAGTCGCTTTCTTCGTGCGGAGTTAAAAATTCCGCGCTGTACTCATCGACGGTAAATTCAAAATTCTTGCTTGCCGTGGGGAGGCTGTTTTGCGTATAGGTTTGTCCGTTTTTCTCTTTCCACCCTTCTACGGTGATCTCCGCGTGCGAACCCAACGTGAAATCGGCGGGCGCGGTAATCTTACTGCCGTACGTAAAACGGCGCGTTTCAATGACCGTGTTCAAGTCCCAGCGGAAGGTAACGGTGTAAATTTGGTCGACGGAGTAAATTAGATAATCGTACTCCTCGAAATCATATTTAAACGAATACGAATTTTTAATGAACGTGCCGATTTGTCCGTTGTATTCGCGGTCGATTAACAAAATCTTCGTGTTGTAAGAGGACAGCCAAGCGGAAGAATAGTTGATTACGTTCGCATTAGAACCGAGAATGACGTAGAAAAGATTGGCGCATCCCGAGAAGGAATTTTGGTTCATGGTTTGTAAGTTCGTTAAATTCGCGTATCCTATCCCTGCGTTGCTGAAAGCGTATTTGCCGATGGATTCGATATTTTCCAAATCGAACGCCGTCAAATTTTTGCAATTTTCAAATGCGTAATCACCTACCGTTTTCAACGCGGGCAATTCCGCAGAAGCAAGGTTCTCGCAACCGGAAAACGCGTAGCTCCCGAGCGTTTCCGCTTCGGGCAATTCTATTGCGGTTAGATTTTTGCAATCGGCAAAAGCGTTTTCGGGAACGGCGGTCAACAGGCTTGATTGAAAACCGGTAATCCCGCTCCCTTCAAATGCGTGCTTGCCGAAAGTATAAGTTTTCCCCGATTGCTCGGCAAATTGGACCTCCATTTCCAATGCGGAACAACGGTCGAAAGCGTAGTCGCCTATCTTGGTCAAGTTTTCCCAATCCAATTCGATTTCTTTTAACCGCGCAAAACAGGAAAACGCCGCCGCTCTGACGTCTGTGACCTTTGGCGCGTAGATTTTTTCCAAATTCGTGCATCTTTCGAACAACTTACTTCCGTTGACTCCGTTTCTGGGATTGGACGGTTCTCCTTGATCCGCCATGGGAAGATAGGTAAGATTGGGCAAATACAACTCCTTCAACCCGTAGCACGATTTCGCCATTTTTTCAAATTCGAGATCGGGCGCCCCTTGAACAGGATTCCAGTTTGCCGAGCCGATAGAAAGACTTTTCAGCGTCGCCGTGCAATAGAACGGGTGGAAGCCGTTCATGTGAAGCGCTTGTTCGGCTACGACGGTTTCCACGTTCAGCCCGCGAAACAGATATTTCCCAAAACCCGTAACCTTTACGCCGTTGACGTATTCGGGAATAACGACGTTTTTCAAACCGCTCGTATAGCTCGTCAATCTTCCGTTTGACGGATTGATTTCAAAACCGGTGCCGTCGTCGTTGACTGTTTGGTCGCCCTTATAATAAGTCACCTCGTAAATTTCACTGCGGTTTGTGACTTTGTCCCCGTCGAATCGATAAATGACAAATCTAAGGAAAGTTGATTTATCAACGGTAATTCCGTTTCGGTATTCTTCGTAATAGAGTAAAGACGGGACCGAACCGTCCAAGGAATAATAGATTTTAGATTGCCCGTTCGATTCGTTTTCGTCCGTAATCGTTACGGTAATGGAATTTTCTTGGAAATGACTTTCTTCCCCGACCGTTCCGAAAGAAAGCGAAGGTTCGGCTGTCAGAGATTTTTCCGCAAACGCAAAATCCATGGTCGGTACGCCGTAGCCGTACTGGGTATCCCACCCCAAATCTCCCAAATCGATTGCGGAATTTTTCAACGTGCTTTCAGCCTCTTCCGCGTCGTAATCCGCGCCCATATACGTGGCGTACAGAGCGACCAACGCCGTGGCGTGCGGCGCCGCCATACTGGTACCGCTCATGAGCGCGTACTTGCCGCCGGTGGACGAAGTGTAAACGGTTCCTCTGCTGTAATTGTTTGGAACGCTGGACAGAACGTTGGTCCCAGGCAAACACAAGTCTACGAATGCGCCGTAGTTGGAGTAATCGGCGATATGCGGGAATTTTTCATAGGTATCGTTTTCCGCGAGCGCCGAAATGGTCAATGCGGTTTCGCAGTTCCCTGGGGTGTAGTTTTCCCCGTAATAACTGCTGTTCCCCGCCGAAACGACCGTCAGCATATTATTTTGATAGGAAGAAATGATTGCGTCGTATTCCGACTGTTGCTGTCCCAGCCCGCCGAGGCTCATATTGTACGCGACGATATTGACCCCCTCTTGTTTCAACTTTATGACGTACTGCATTCCGTTGACGATACCCATAACGCTTCCCGAATTTTCATCGTTCAAAACCTTGACGGGAATGATTTTGACGTTGGGCAAAGTCAAATCGGTGATTGTTCCCGAAACGTGGGTACCGTGACCGTAGCCGTCCTCGAATTTGGTTGGGTTGAACGATTCGTAATAATTCCTGCCGTATTGGGTGGCAATCCGTCCCTGCAGATACTCGTTGTCGGTGTCCACGCCTGTATCCAAAACCGCAACGTAAACGGTGGGCAATTCCGTTCCCAACGCCTCGTATTTGTCGGTAATTGCCTTTTGGTAGTTATCCACGCCAAGCATTTCCGCGCCCCAGGACAAATGCCCTGCTTTCATTTGGTCGATTTCCGCGGGTGTATAAGCGGTTGCAAAACCGGATTCCTCGGTGATAACGTCGTCTTCTCCCGAAACCAAAGCGTCCTTCACGGCGTAATCGACGTAGCTTAACGAGGAATAGTAGTCTAACGCTTTGTCGGCGTCCGACGCATTTTTATATTGGAAGACGTTCAGTCCCGCGAACCCGCTCGCGTGCAGAACGCTGTCACGGTCCGGCAGAATGCGGTCGCTCTTGACGATAATACGGCTGTCGTATTCCTCTAAGTATTTCTCGCTGATTTCAGCCAAGCCTTGACTATACTTTTCAAAATTCTCTTTTGCGTACGGGTGGAATCCGCTCAATTGGAAACTAAAGTAAAAAAGCAAAACCGCCAGTAAGAGAAATGATATGAAACATATTTTTTTAATTGATTTCCCGTTCATCGTGCAATCCTTTCCACCGTTCTATATTACTTATAATAAACTATATATAATTATATAAATGATATATAGATTTGTCAATGTTAATATTTGCTATCATTTTCAAGGGAGACACCAAGATTTGGGCGCTATGCAAAAAGGAGAGCTTGCGCTCCCCTTTCGGTGTTTGTTAGGTTATAATTAAAACCGTGAAGTTAGGATAATTAGGCGTCTACCTTCTCGAAATAGGCATTGTATTGATACATTCCACCCCAAACAACTCCGCCGTAGTCGAGCACAGAGGGAAGGCCTTCATTTGTACTAAACCTACTTTCGTCAGACATACCAGTGATGGTGTATTTCCCGTCACTAGCTTCCGTATAGGTCCAACTTATATCATTATCCTTGAACGTTCCGGTAATATTACCCTTACCGTCAAAAACTACTTCTCCGATTATAGTTGTTTTAGTAGCCTCACCATATACAGTGTAAGTGCCTTGGAAACCGTCAAGTTTCGTAAAATTGGCATTGCTGTTGTAACCATAGGGATTCGTGCCACTATAACCAAGCGTAGAAAGCGCCCCGTTGTTAGGCGTAAACCCAGCAGCACCACCCGGAAAACCGGTGATTGTGTATTTCCCGTCATCACCTTCCGTGTAAGTCGCAGTTACCGATTGGCTGTTGAACGTTCCGGTTATGTTTCCCTTGCCGTCAAACGTCAATTCTCCAAGGTATGTGTTAGAAGTGGAGTTTACTTCATAGGTGCCTTGGAAACCGTCAAGTTTCGTAAAATTGGCATTGCTGTTGTAGCCATAGGGATTCGTGCCACTATAACCAAGCGTAGAAAGCGCCCCGTTGTTAGGCG
>CAYVEU010000011.1:18296-21107 GCA_964450015.1 uncultured Christensenella sp.
TAAACCCAGCAGCACCACCCGGAAAACCGGTGATTGTGTATTTCCCGTCACTACCTTTCGTGTAAGTCGCAGTTACCGATTGGCTGTTGAACGTTCCGGTAATGTTCCCATTGTCATCAAACGTCAATTCTCCAAGATACGTGTTAGAAGTGGATTTTACTTCATAGATGCCTGCAAATGTCACTTCTTCAGGTTCCGGTTCAGCCGGAGCTTCGTTTTCCGTGTTCAAATTCAATACTTTCGTATCCTTGTCAGCCCAACCCGAACCTGTGCCACCACCGCCAGGGAATGACGTATAATCATAAGAACCGTAATACAATTTCATGGTTTGGGTGTTCAATCCCCAAGTGCCTTTCCATTGTCCTTCGCTGTTCTTCGCGGTAATTTTGAGATTCGCAGTACTCGTGGTGCTGCTATCGGTATTCACCACATAAGTGGATTCAGAGCCGAGGACAATCGTTTCCGTGTCGGTCGTAATCGTTCCGGAAACTCCGCCGTAACCGTCGAGGGTGATGGTACCCTTCGCTTCTTGTCCGGCAAACGCATAATAAGTTTGCGCGTATTCGTCCGGAGCCAATTCTCCCAACTTATACCAGTCAGCATAACCGTCCGGTCCAACTACTTTGACAATCTCTCCGTATTCACCATTCCATTTGAATTTATAGGTATTGCTTCCGTTGATGATTTTCCAATCGTAACCTTCGTATTCCAACGTTCTTTCATACGTACCGGTAAAGGTGCCGTCGGTGGGATAGTTACCGGAAACGTTGCCGTTGCCGTCAAAGTGCAATTTACCTTCCGATCTGTCATAATAATTATGGCGAATATCAAGCCAACCTTCCACGTCGGCTTCGGTATACACGGCTTCAATCGTCGTCTTTCCGGTGATTTCGATTGCCTCGCCTTCTTCTGCAAAGCTACCGTCATTTTCTCCGATGACAACCCACCAACCGCTGAACTTTTGGGAATTTTCTTGGTCCGGATTTCCGGGCAAGTTGTATTCTTCCCCTATCGGGCAGTAAGCGGAACCGACTTTTTCGCCGTCCAATTTGATAGTGATATTGTTCTTCGGACGAACTTGACCGAGGTCGTCGCTCGTGTTGTCCGTGTAATAGACGATCATGTGTCCGTTTTCGTCGATTTCGGTCTTTTCGATACCTCTGCCGGTTGCACCGGTTTCGCCTTTCAAGTTGGTTATAAATTTCCATTGGTTATTAGGATTGCTCGGATTTTCCCAACGTTCATAAAGAGCTACGTTACCGGTCGTATCGACGTAAAGGTCACCGATTTTGGCAGTAGCCAGTATATCAAGCGTGGGCGAGGGATATGTCGTTCCGAAGAACCAAGTTTTTCCGGTATATCCTGCACCGCTTCCGCCGCCTTCGCCGGCTTCGCCCTTGATGCACATAACGAAATTCCATTCGCGCTTCCCTGCCGTATTGGTTTCGGCAACGTAAACGTTTCCGTTGGTTTTATTCAAATATAAATCCCCGTAATTGGAGCCGTACGGGCTAGATTCGGTCGGAGCAGTTGTTCCGTAATACCACATAGCGCCGGGCTTACCGACGATTTTGTTACCGGAAGGATTGCGCACTTCGGGGTGTCCTGCTTGCTCAGTTCCCCATTTACCATTGGCTTTTATATAAATATCGCCGGAGCTTGTATTTAGGTAATAGTCACCATCGTTACCCATCGCGTCGGTAATTTGAGTGCTAGTGGGGCTCGGGCTTTCCGTGCCGATAAACCATTGGGTTCCTACTACGCCGTCAGAGCCTTTGATGTTGATGATAACAGACCAGCCCGCGTCGGATTTCTTGTAAACGTCGCCGGTCTCGCTTTCGATGTAAAGGTCACCGGTCGTACCAAGTTCTTCGGAGGGTTCGCCTTCGCCGGTAAACCATTTTGCGGCAACGCCGAGTCCGCCTTCCGCGCCCTTGATGTTACCGATGGATTTCCAGCCGTCCGCTTCCTTTTTATAGATTTGATAGTTGGTCGTGTTGAGATACATGTCACCGACTTTTCCGTTTCCGTCGGTGGGGGCTGCGGTTCCGGTCAACCAAGTTGCGCCGGTTGCGCCCGTTGCGCCCGTTGCGCCCTTAAGGTTTCCGACAGAGGTCCAAGCGCCCGCGTCCTTCTTGTAGATGTCGCCGGTCGTCACATCCAAATACAAATCGCCGTTGGCTCCGTCGTCAAGGTCGGGTTCGCCCGCGCCGGTCAGCCAAGTTGCGCCGTTTGCGCCTGCCGCGCCGGCAGGTCCGGTTTCACCCGCAGGTCCGGTCTCGCCGGCAGGTCCGGTTTCGCCCTGCGCTCCCTGCGCTCCCGTGGTTCCGCTTGCTTTCGTTTCGGTAACCGTGCCGTTGATGACCCAGTATCCGTCACTGTTGATTTCAATCGTCGGGGTTCTTCCGTCTTGCCCTTTGATTGAAGCGAGCCATTCTTCGTAAGTCAACGGTGTTTCGCCGCTGTCTTGCGCATAAGCCACGTAAAGTTGATAAATCTTTTGCTGTTGCGTGAGTTCGTCAGGGGTTTTTTTACAACCGAACAAACCGAGCATACAGATAGCAACTATCAAGATGAGGCTTAAAGCTACTACTAATCTTTTTTTGCTCATTGTGTGTTCTCCTTTTTGGAATTTTTCATACTGTCCATCTACGCAAATTGAAACGCATACTTTCAATATTATAGCTTACATTATACTACACGCACCCGACTATGTCAATGAATTTTTTACGCTAGCGCGCTAAAGCAATCCGCAAAAGCGGCGCTTCATTTAATTATGACCCTCATCAGTCGCGCCTTGCGCGACAGCTT
>CAYVEU010000012.1:0-3638 GCA_964450015.1 uncultured Christensenella sp.
GATACATAGAGGGTGCGCCTGCCGCCTGAACGCCGTAGACCTTTATATCGGGCTTTAACGCTTTTACGGCAAACGCCACGCCCGAAATGAGCCCGCCGCCGCCTATCGGCACTATTACCGCCTCGACGTCTTTAAGCTGGTCGCATATTTCCAAGCCTATCGTGCCCTGTCCGGCAATCACCAACTCGTCGTCGAACGGATGAATAAACGTGTACTTGTCCTCGTCGCGGTATTTAAGCGCCCTTTCGTACGCGTCGTCGTAAACGCCCTCGACCAAACAAACTTGCGCGCCGTAGCTTTTGGTCGCCTCGACTTTGGATATTGGCGCGCCGTCGGGCAAGCATATTATCGCTTTAATGCCCGCTTTTTGCGCCGCCAACGCAACGCCCTGCGCGTGATTTCCCGCCGAGCACGCAACCACGCCGTGTTTCCTCTCTTCCGCGCTGAGTTGCGACATCTTATAGTAAGCGCCGCGCACCTTGAACGAACCAGTTATTTGCAAATTTTCCGTTTTGAGATAGATTTCGGACTCCTCGTTTATATGCGGAGCGTAAATCATATCGGTATCTCTTATTACTTCGTTTAAAACGTATTTCGCATGATATATTTTGTCAAGTGTCAGCAATTTTCTTCCTCCCGAGTGTTATTTACCCTTAATTGAGCGACGAACTGTTCCGCCGCACGCGGCGTGTAGCCGCCTTTTTGAAGCGAGAACGCGTCCGCTTCTCTTTCTAAATTTTTATCGACGGTTATGCCTTTTATTTTGCACAACTCGTTCACTATCTCCAAATAAACCGCCTTTGACGGGCGAGCAAATAAAATCGACAGCCCGAACCGAGCCGAAAGCGAATTGAGTTCCTGCATGGTATCGTTTCTGTGCACGTCGTCGCCGTCCCTATCCGCAAAACTCTCTTTTACGATGTGCCGCCTGTTGCTCGTCGCGTAAATCGCGGTATTATCCGCCTTTACCTGCGTCGACCCTTCCAAAACCGTTTTCAGCGTTCCGAAATTGTCGTCGGGCTCGTTAAACGACAAGTCGTCGATAAAAATTATAAATTTAAGCGGATTGTCTCTGAGCTTTTCCATAACTCCGCCAAGTTTACTCAATTCGTTTTTCCTTATCTCTATCAGCCGCAAGCCCCTGTCGGCAAGCATGTTGACCACTGCCTTGACGGTAGACGACTTGCCCGTTCCGGCGTCGCCGTATAAAAGCACGTTCGCGGCGTGCCTGCCTTCCACCAAATCGACGGTATTGTCTATAAGCTTTTGCCGTTCGTTTTCATAACGGACAAGCCTGTCGATCCCGCGCGTATCGGGGGATATTACGGGGGTTATTTCTCCGTTGTCAAGACGGAACATTATGTTATCCGCGTATATGCCGTAGCCGGTATATTTAACGTTATTTATGCGCTTTTCGTATTCCGCGGCAAAATCTATTTTTTGCGATAAAAAGGGCGGTAGGTATCCGTTAAAACCGATATAGGCTGCCAAATCGCGACAATTAATATCGGACAGCATTTGCAAAACCGTCAGTTCGCCCTTTACGCACTCTCCTAAAACAAACGGTATTTCCGCGTCCTTTGCGCGAAGCAGAGTGTATTTGTTTTCGTCCTTTACGGCTTCGCTCAGCAAATATTCGGAAAAATCATATCCGCACTTATAAAGAGCGGATATAAATTCGGAATATTTTTGAACCTTTTTATCTAACGCCGTTTCGAGTAAAAGAGCTTTGAGAGCGGTCAGCACCTCTCCTTTTTTCAAGCTTTCGAATACGACCAGCGTATCTATACACGTTGCGCTGAGTTTAGCGTCTTTCAACACGTTGCACCTCTACGCTACTTGATATTGATTATCGCGCCCTTATCGGCGGAAGAAACCATTTTCGCGTAGCGTTTCAAATAACCGGAAATACCCGTCTTAACGAGCGGCGTTTCGGTCGCCTTGCGTTTGGCGATTTCCTCGTCGGACACCTTTAATTCTATGGTGTGCGCAGGGATGTTTATGGAGATTATATCCCCGTCGTGGACGTATGCAATAAGTCCGCCGCTCGCCGCTTCGGGGGAAACGTGACCTATTGCCGCGCCTCTCGTCGCGCCCGAGAAACGTCCGTCGGTAATGAGCGCAACTTCCTTGTCGAGCCCTATACCGGCAATAGCCGAAGTCGGGGAAAGCATCTCTCTCATACCGGGACCGCCGGCAGGACCTTCGTAGCGGATAACCACCACGTCGCCCGCTTTTATGCCGCCGGCGTAGATAACTTTTATCGCCTCTTCCTCGCTGTTGAAGACTCTCGCAGGACCCTCGTGCACCAGCATTTCAGGAGCTACCGCGCTGCGTTTTACAACGCAACCGTCCTTTGCCAAGTTGCCTTTTAAAACGGCTATGCCGCCCGTTTTCGAATAGGGATTGTCGATATTTCTTATCGTGGTTTCGTCTTTGTTTTCCGCGTCCGCGATATTCTCGCCCAAAGTCTTACCCGTACATGTCATGACCGACGTGTCGAGAAGATTTTTCTTTGCAAGTTCCTTCAAAACCGCGTAAACGCCGCCCGCCTCGTTGAGGTCTTCCATATAGGTGTGACCCGCAGGCGCAAGGTGGCAAAGATTGGGCGTGACCTCGCTTATCTCGTTTGCCATATCGAGATTGAATTCCACTCCGCACTCGTTAGCTATAGCCGGCAAGTGAAGCATGGAATTGGTCGAGCACCCGAGCGCCATATCCGCGGTAAGCGCGTTTCTTATCGCCGCCGCCGTCATAATATCCAACGGACGGATATTCTTTCTGACAAGTTCCATAACCTGCATGCCCGCGTGCTTTGCCAGCTGAATTCTCGCCGAATACGCCGCAGGTATCGTGCCGTTGCCGCGCAATCCCATACCGAGGACCTCGGTTAAGCAGTTCATAGAGTTTGCCGTATACATTCCCGAGCAAGAGCCGCAGGACGGACAGGTCTTTTCTTCGAATTCAAGAAGTTTCTTGTCGTCGATTTTGCCCGCCGAATAAGCGCCGACCGCTTCGAACATACTGGATAAACTCGTCTTCTTTCCGCCCACGCGTCCCGCAAGCATCGGTCCGCCGCTGACGAAAATGGTCGGTATATTAAGTCTAGCCGCCGCCATTAAAAGTCCGGGGACGTTCTTGTCGCAGTTGGGTATCATCACGAGTCCGTCGAACCCGTGCGCCATGACCATAGCCTCGGTGGAGTCCGCTATAAGGTCGCGGGTGACCAATGAATACTTCATTCCGACGTGCCCCATAGCAATACCGTCGCAAACGGCAATCGCAGGGAAAACTATCGGAGTTCCGCCCGCCATAGCGACGCCCGTCTTGACTGCCTCGGTGATTTTGTCGAGGTTCATGTGCCCCGGAACGATTTCGTTGTAAGAACTGACAATACCTATAATAGGACGGTCGAGTTCCTCTTTCGTCAAACCTAACGCGTTGTAAAGCGAACGGTGCGGCGCGTTGCCGAACCCGCTGATAATAGTATCTTTTATCATTTTTAATACTTCCTTATTTGTAGCGTTACCCCGAAAAACCGAACGGTTCTTCGGGGCATCTTTATTTTCACGAATTATTAACTGGTTTTAAAAGTCGGAGTCGCGCGTTAGACGGACAACAGTCGGTAAGCACCGACG